>JBAZRS010000045.1:0-15595 GCA_041662825.1 Victivallales bacterium
AAGATTTTTGAAAGCTCAAAAAGAATTTCTGAACGGCCTGTCCCGCCGTAGCTTCCCAGCGAAGGGGGAAGGCGTATCGAGCGATACGCCGAGAGAGGAACATTCTTCTTTGAGCCAAAATGATCCGCAACCCGAAGGGAGACTGATTCTTATGGATTCCGCCTTCGTCGCAAATCCAGTCACAGCCCGCAACGGGGCTGCTCCTGGCGTTTGCTCCTCCTGTCCCCCGAAGCTCTCGGGCGAAGGGGGATGTCGGCTCTCCATAATCTCCTGTCTCGCGCCATATGCCAATTTTTAGAGGTTCCCTGTATTGAAAGTCACAATGTATGGTACTAGAGTTTGCCCCATAAATTAATTTGAAAGGACTGCTGCGATGATAACAATCAAGACTTCCGAAGGCGACATAGTTCTGGAACTATTTGAAAAAGAGGCTCCGGTCACGGTCAAGAATTTCCTCGAATATGTGACCAGCGGGCATTTCAAAGGGACCATATTCCACAGGGTGATCAACGGTTTCATGATTCAGGGCGGAGGTTTTGACGCGTCATTCCGCCAGCTTAAGGCGCTGCCGCCAATCAAGAACGAGGCCACGGCCGCTCTTAAAAATGAGAGGGGCACGATAGCGATGGCCAGGACCTCTGACATAAACAGCGCGACCTGCCAGTTTTTCATCAATCTCGTGGACAACGGATTTTTGGACCACCGAGACAACAGCCCATCCGGTTTCGGATACTGCGCCTTCGGGAAGGTGACGGCCGGAATGGATGTTGTGGATAAAATCGCAAAAGTCAAAACTTCCACAAAGGGAATGCATGCTGATGTCCCGGTTGAAAACGTGCTGATAACCGATGTGGTTCAAAGCGCCTGACAACTGTTCAGGCTTTCAGGTTTCCCCGGTAATCCCTCAGTAACCGCGCCCCTTCGGGGAGGGGCCGCAAAATGAGGCATTACTGAGCAATGTGTGAATGTCGATAAGTAAGGGCCAGTTAAAAGTAGCGCGGGTCTATCTGACCCGCGACCCTCGGGTCAGATAGACCCGAGTTACTTAAGCGGAAAACCCCAATTTAACGACATTCGTGCCGTGTGTAATATAGGAGTCTTTATGGCACAGAGTTACAAAGGCACATAGGCACAAAGCAGAGGATGCATGAGCCAAAGCGGCATGACTAACGCCCAATTCCATGAGCGTATTTTTACTCCTGATCTTATTTCCAGGACTTTTTTGTAATCTTCTTTCACTCTGTGCCTCTGTAACTTTAACCGGCCTCTACGGCATAGACTGAGCCAATACGTTCCCCGATAAATTCCCCAATAATATATCTGATAACCTCTTGCATTTCAGGGATTTCATGATATAATTTATTGTACGTTGATAGGAAACATGTTTCCCTAGACAAAGGCGGGGTTAAATATGAAAATCCATTTTCAGTCGGGGAGTTCATTACTCGGCATTTCAGATCTCCCCCTGTTTATGCTTCATTCCCGCCTCAACAATACGATAATACAATCAACCACATGCAACGACAAGCCTAACATTTATGAAAAACAGATGTACTTTAAAAATTCACAAACAAATATCAATGTATAAAAAGGATACAAGGGGAGGTGTTATGAAAGCGGTTAACAGGACTAAAATGAGCGGTGGCAATGTGAAGAAAATTGACTGGCATCTTCTTGTAAGGGAACTGCTTGAAGGTCTATTCCTTTCCCAGCAGGATCTCGCTGAACGCTGCAGAGTGAGCCAGCAGAGCATTTCAAACTGGAAAAACAGGACAAGGAATCCCGGTATCTTTGCAAAACAGAAGCTTTTCGAACTTGCCCAGAAGGAGAAAATAGATCTCAGCAAATATGAGACCGACTCCGCAAGGGACGCAATCACGAAATATCTTGAGAACAACAAGGGTAAAGAACTTGTCAGAATGTTTGAACTCTACCAGAAAATGTCCCGCAGATGCAGGGTCAAGCTTCTGAGATATGCAAACACTATGGTAAAATAATTTCAGACCGCTTTTTTTCTCATATCTGCAATTATGCCTGCTGTGATCAGGGCGACACGGTCGATTTGTTCGGAGGAATTTTTATGACCAAGGGAGAATCTTATGGCGCACCCGAGGAATTCCGCCGGTATCCGCAAAGCCTTAATGACATGGGACACCTGTGAAGCTCCGGAGCTGCAGGCCGACCCGGTAGACACGGAAACACCTTCAATGTCGAGCCTAACGGCCAGGGCTTCGGCTTCGATTCCAAGAAAACCTATGCTCAGCGTGTTTGGGATCCTCTTCTCTGAATCGCCGTTCACCCTGGCATCCCTGATGTTTTTCAACAATAACGTCTGAAGCCTGTCCCGAAGCATTCTTTCCCTTATGAAATTCTCAGGAAGGCATGATATGGCGGTTTCACAGGCTTTGCCGAGGCCGACGATGGCCGGAATGTTTTCCGTACCGCCGCGCATTCCCCTCTCCTGGGTGCCGCCGCGAACAAATGCCTCCAGCCGCATCCCGCTCCGCACATAAAGGGCTCCCGAGCCTTTAGGCCCGTAGAATTTGTGCCCTGAAATTGAAAGCATGTCAATCCCGAGCTCTCCGACATTCAAAGGTATTTTTCCGAAAGCCTGAACCGCATCCGCATGTACGGGTACTCCTTTCTCATGGGATATCCGCACGATATCGCCTAGCGGCTGAATGGTTCCGACTTCATTGTTCGCCGCCATTATGCTGACAAGGCTCGTGTCTTTCGTAATTGATGATTTGAGCGCCTCGGTGTCCACTATTCCATCTCCGCCGACAGGGAGATATGTAACTTCAACTCCCCTTCCCTCGAGGTGCTGGCAGACTTTGAGAACGGCATTGTGTTCGATTGCACTCGTTATGAGATGCAGTTTCCGTTTTCCGGATTCCGCAAGCTTACCCATATAGCCGTAAATCGCCAGGTTGTCCGATTCCGTGCCACCGCTGGTGAAAATTATTTCATGGCTTGCACAGCCGAGGGAGGCTGCAACTTTCTCCCTGGCGGCGTCAATCGCAATCCTTGCGCGCTGCCCGAGCATGTGCAAACTTGAGGGGTTTCCGAACTCCTCCGAAAAATAAGGGGTCATCTCCTCAAGCACTTCCGGCTTGACAGGAGTCGTCGCATTGTAATCCAGATAAATTCTTTCCATATTTCCCGGGGGTTGCAATTATCCTATCCTAAAGAAAGCTAATCCGGAAATCTAAAATTTAAACACCTGTTTTGTCATATGGGAGAATTTGTTACAACGCACCTCTCCATGCCTTCCCATGGCCTGCATGGACAGACTGATTGTTTCAGGAGCACATTAAACCCGAAATCATCTCAGCGACTGTGCTGGAAATATCCCTGCGTCTTCAGGCATATTTTGACGAGCATGAGCATTACAGGGACTTCAATGAGAACGCCTACGACAGTTGCAAGAGCCGCACCTGAGGAAAGTCCGAACAGCATGACCGCCGTGGCGATTGCGACCTCGAAATGGTTTGAGGCTCCAATCATCGCAGCGGGAGCCGCGTCTTCATAAGAAAGCTTAAGAAGCCTGGCCCACCAATAGCTTAACCCGAAAATAAAGATTGTTTGTATAAAGAGAGGAATAGCTATCCAGACTATTGTCAGAGGATTCCCGAGGATGACCTCACCTTTGAAACTGAACAGCAGAACCAGTGTTGCAAGAAGTGCGGCGATTGTTATCGGCGTAAGGACGTGCAGGAACTTTTCGGTGAACCACTTTTCGCCTTTCGCCTTGATGATCCACTTTCTGGAAACTATGCCTGCGGCCAGAGGCAGCGCCACATAGATCACGATGGATAACAGCAGGGCCTCCCATGGCACCGGCAATTTGCCTACGCCAAGAAGGAATCCGCCCAGAAGACCGTAAAGAACCAGCATTGTCAGGGAATTTATCGCCACCATTACAAGAGTGAGGCCGTCATTGCCTTTCGCCAGATAGCCCCAGACAAGCACCATCGCAGTGCATGGTGCAATGCCGAGAAGGATGCACCCCGCGAAATAACTCCGCCAAAGCGGAACCTGAAGCATTTTTACGCCGTCCTGGAGAACGACAGTTCCCGCACCGTGTGTAGCACCTACCGCAAGATCCAGACCAAAAGGCATTTTCACAAGGTCAACTGCGTCCGCCCCAATGAATCCGCGGAACAGGAACCCGAGGAAAAGGATGGCTATGCCATACATGGTGAACGGCTTTATGCACCAGTTCACGAAAAGTGTCAGGAGAACAGGCTTCCCGCTTTTCCCGGCCTTGACGACCGACGCGAAGTCTATCTTCACCATAATCGGATACATCATGAGGAAAAGGCATATTGCGATTGGAATTGAAACCACAGGCGCACCTTTCACATAAAGAGACATTCCATCAAGCTTCATGGCCAGATCCGGAGCGATCTTTCCAAGGATGATTCCCCCGACAATGCACAGTCCCACCCAGAGCGTCAGATAACGCTCGAAAATACCCGTCATTTTACGCTGATCGCCCGTCTCAATTTCAGTTTTCATTTCATTTCCCCTCCTGTTTCAGAATGTACTTAAAAAATAGAAGCCTGCGCCAATCAGCAGGACTCCTGCAACGAATCGGATTCCAAGTTCCGCTTTTTTTACTTTGACCGCCGACCTGCCTAACGACACTCCGAGAATCAATGCCGCCAGCGGCAGGCTAAACCCGATGGAGTATGCAAGAAGCACGCCCAGCATCCAAAAGGTATATCCCTGCAATACCGCAACGCCTATTATGATGAAGATCCCCGGATTGCAGCCAAGGGAACAGGCACTGACTGCCCCGCCCATGACAAGACCGGCAATTGCGACTCCCAGCATTCCATGTTTCCGTTCAGAGCTAAAGCCTTCCCCCTTGAAGGATAATTTGAAAGGAATGAGCTTTAAAGTTGCAAGTCCGAAAACTATGGCGGCCAAACCGGCAAATAACTTCCAGTATTTCCCAAGCGTATCCTGTGCGACCTGCCCTATCATTCCTGCGACTATGCCAAGAATTATCAAAGCAATAATTGTCCCTATCATGAAAAACAACGCTCCAAGCAGACTCGAACGCCTGTCAGAAGTCTCCCTTGTCCCTGCATATCCGACTATCGCCCCGAAGACAGGCAGAGTACAGCACGCACTCCCTATTGCACTGGCAAGCCCCAGCAGGAATGCCAGAGGTATAGCAACCGGGTTTGCACCAGCCTGTTCAATAGTAGTCTTCGACCATTCGGCAATTGATAAAATCCATTCCATCTGTTCTTTTCCCTTTCCCGACTGTGTCCACCATAGCTTCCTGGCAACGGCGGACTGTCCATTGTTTATTTAATTTTTCCGTTGCAGAAAAATTTTCTTACCGAGATATTCCGCCAGAGATTATGGACATGCTGGAGAAGACGGCCCACAGCCTGACGGCCCGCAGCTCGACGGCCTGGTTGCGGCAACCAGCGCCTCAAGCAGTTTCGCCTCGGTAATATTATCTGAAACGACGCTCATGCCTTTGCCCCTGAGCATTGCAAGAACACACGGTGAGGGGACTTGACTTGTTATCTGAGCATAATCTTTGGAGACTTTTACCAGCGAATATGCGGCTATTGACGAACCTCTGGCCTGGAATTTGCCTGCTGCGTTTTCAATTTCCTTTTTTATATCCGGATCTTTCTCGTCATTCTTTCCAGATATGAAAATGTAAACAGCGTCGAGGTTTGCAGCAACTTTGTTAAGTGATGCCAGCGAATCCAAAGGCTCTCCCCACAGCTTTGCTTTATCCGGTTTTACATCACTTTCCTTTGCCTGTTCTTTCATAACAGGGTTTTCAACAGGTTTGCTGACAGGAAAGGCGGACGCAAAAGCTTCTTTTGATTTGTCGTTACTGACCGCTGACTTCTTAAGGAATCCGCGTCCCAGGACTATTGCCGCCGCTATCAGGATGACGAGACAGACAATTATCTTCATTTTTGTGCTCAATCCTTTTGAACCGCAGGCGCATCCTGAATCACATCCGCAATCAGACTCCTTAACTTTACCGGCATCGTCAATCTTGTCATCGTTCATAAAACATCTCCCATTTTTAAATTTAATTGTTTTGCTAATTCCTATGCATTTTTACGTTTTGACCAAAGCAGAAGCGTTGAACTTAGCACGACAGTAACACAACCCGCCTCCTGGAATATGACGGCAATGACAGGTGTCATCAGCCCCATCATGCTGAGAGTCAATCCGATGACATTGTAAGCCATTGAGAAAAATATGTTTAACTTGATCCGTCGCAAGACTTTTCCGGACATCCAGATGAAATCGGCGACACCCGAAAGGTTGTCATTCATGAGGGTCACATCAGCCGTCTCTATCGCAACATCCGTTCCGGCTGCCCCCATGGCGATGCCTACGTCCGCCAACGCGAGCGCGGGAGCATCATTGATCCCGTCACCAATCATTCCCACGACATGGCCTTCTGACTGCATTTTTCTCACGAACTCCTGTTTATGCTCGGGAAGCATATCCGCCTGAAAATCATCGACTCCAATTTCTCTTGCCACGGCTTCAGCCACTTGAGGATGATCGCCGGTCAACATTGTGATTCTTTTTATCCCCAGCGCCTTCAGAGATCTGATTGTTTCCGCAATATCCGACCGGATTTCATCGGCGATCGCCAGCATGCCTATTGCCTCGCCGTTTACTGCTACCAGGACAGAGGTGCATCCCTTACCGGATTGATGCTTGACCTTGTCTTCGTCAGCGGAAGTCAGCAGAACGCCTGCATCCTTTAAAAATGTATTTTTCCCGACCAGGATCTTCATGGAGTCCCACTCCGCTTCAACTCCCATTCCGGTTGAACTTGCGAAATGCCCGGGATCCGGTATCTCAAGATTGCGCTCCCGCCCGGCCGAAAGTATGGAACGCGCTAGAGGATGCTCGGAATACTTTTCAGCAATGCAGGCCATCCGGAGAACCTCATACTCTCCTGCTCCGTTAAGCGGAATTATTTCCATGACCTTGGGTCTGCCAAAAGTGAAAGTTCCCGTCTTGTCCACCAGAAGGTGATCAATCTTGTGTCCGAGTTCAAGGAAGATACCGCCTTTGATGAGGACCGCCTTCCGCGCCATATTGGAGACTCCCGCAGTCACCGCTGTAGGCGTGGCAATGGCGAATGCGCACGGGCACGCCACAAGAAGGACGGAAACCGCAACCTTGATATCCCCTGATGTGAAAAACGCGATGATCGCAAGCAATATTACCAGGGGCAAAAACCAGGAGGTGAAACGGTCCGCGAGATTCTGGATGGGCGCACGAGTTCCCTGCGCCTCCTGGACCAGATGCACTATCTTCGCCAGAGTTGTCCCCTCCCCCACCTTTTCCGTGCGGATATCGAGTCGTCCCGACTCGTTGAGCGTTCCGCTGAACACATTGCTTCCCGGGAATTTCTCGACCGGCATGAATTCGCCCGTAATCGGTGCCTGATTGACACTGCTCGCTCCCGCAGTAACCGTTCCATCCACTGGTATTCGCGTTCCGGGTTTGACCACCACAATGTCACCCACCTGAAGTTCTGAGACAGGCAGGTCCGCCTCTTCCCCGTTTCTGCGGACAGTCGCCATTTTCGGGGCAAAATCAAGAAGGGCCAGAATACTCTTTTTTGTCTTGTCCAATGTGTAGGATTCCAGCGCCCCGGCGACGGCCATTATGAAGACAATAATCGCCGCAGGCCTGAACTCCCCGATGGCAAGGGTAGCAACCAGAGCCACAACAACAAAGACATTGACAGTGATCTTGCGGTTGAAAATATCCTTGAAGCCGACGACGAATCTCTGAAAACCTCCGAATACTGTGGCAAAAATCGCAAGTCCGGCATTTATGAAATGTGGTCCGACCTTCCAGTAGGCAAGCACCCAGCTTGCAACGATCAACAATCCGACAAGCGCCGGAACTATTGCGAGAATCGCAATGTCTTTATATTTGGAGTTATCTTGGCTACCTTTGATTTCGTCCATTACATCATCCTGTCTTTTTTATCCTTTAGATGAATTCGTCCCACGGGATTGGGCAGCATCCCAATTCTTCTTTTCGTTTTTTGCCTTGTTCTTATCGGGCTGAGACCCGCAACCGCAACTTTCTCCGGAACCGCAACAGCCGCCTGTTTTCGTCATGGATTCCCAGACCGCCGCAAGAAACCCCTTTTTCTTCCCATTGCTTTTCATCATTTTTCCCTCGCTTGTTGATTATTGAATATCATATCGGCCTACCAGCCCAGTTTCCCTTTTCCGTTGCAGGGCTGGATTATTTCATTTATGGCCCCGTTCGGACAGATCGTCTTGCATTTCATGCATCCTGAACATCGATAAAAGTCAATCCACGGTTTCTGATCTGGAGCCTCCCTGAACGGCGCATTCATGGGACATTTCACTTCTACTTCGCACACCTTGCACGATTTGCATTTCTTTGAATCTATTATTGCTCTTTTCATTTGAATCCACTTTTCTGCCGACGTTATAAAATATCCTTAAGGATTTGAACTACGCTACGTACGCAACCCTTGCATGTTTTGTTGAGCAAGTCATTTTCCTTGAAGTATTTCTGCCCTTCCTCCGTCATGAGATCGCAGTTGCCCAGCAGTTTACGGCAGATGCATGAACCATGCTCTTGTTCGAACCTGTCCATTAACTCCCTGGTGAGCCTGTATGCCTGCTCAGTAGCTGAACGATCATCTGCGCTGCCTCTTCCATATTTTAAGCCGATAACAATTATTCCCCCGGAAACTGCTCCGCAGACTTCTTCCTTTCGGCCCATTCCTGCACCAAAACCGCAGGCTAATTTTAATGCCGTATTCTTATCAAATTGAAAATCATCACAGTGCGAATACAGGACAGCCTGGGCGCAGTTGTAGCCCGAGAGGAACTTGTCAACGGCAACTTCACTTTTATCCTTCATAGTCTTAATCTCCCTTGTTTACTTCTCGGCCGACACATAAAGGCTGGTCACATATTCGCTCAGCCTCCTCCCTTTCGGCAGTTTTGCCATGATTGCCTTATACATGGGATCATTCCATTCCGACATTGATTCGATGTAGTCGGGCTTCACTGTCATCTTTATCTTCTTCAAGCCGGCCTTCTTTGCCATCTTCTCCGTTTCCTTAACTAGGACGGCACCCGCGACACATCCGACAAGCGCATTCACCGATTCAAGCACTGATTTCGGCAGGGGCTTCAGCAAAGCCAGGTCGGAGACCGCAACTCTTCCGCCTTTCCGGAGAACCCGGCTCATCTCATTCCAAACCTGCTGTTTTTCAGGCGACAGATTGATAACGCAATTGGAAATTATCACATCTACCGAATTGTCGGCTATGGGGAGATGTTCGATTTCACCAAGTCGGAATTCAACGTTTGAAAGACCGGTCTTCTTCCGGAATACTTCAACATTCCTCCTGGCCTTTGACAGCATGTCAGGTGTCATGTCAACACCGATTGATTTCCCTTTCCTCCCGACTTTTTCCGCGGCGATGAATACATCGAATCCTCCGCCGCTGCCAAGATCGAGTACGACCTCTCCGGGTTTCAGGGAGGCGACTGCGGTCGGATTCCCGCATGACAGCCCCATGTTCGCGCCTTCAGGCAGATCCTTCAGTTCTTTTTCGTCATACCCGATGACCTTTGCGAAGTTCGCAGGATTGAAATCCTTCTTTTTCCCGCTGGAACAGCAGCATAGGTCTCCGCTTTTTGCGATCTTCGCATAAGATTCGCGGACTTGATCCCTAACTCTTTCCTTCTTGCTTCCACAACAATTTCTCATAAATTTTCTCCCTAAGTAAGGCAGGCTTTCAGCCTGCACTGTTTTAACAGGCTGAAAGCCTGTCTTACTTAATCAGGCTATCAGGGATTTTGGCTACAAAATCCCTGATTTGATTTCTCACACGCCTGTAATATCCCAATGCCTCCTCCTCAGTCTTTGCGGATTTTGCAAGTTTCGGCGGATCGTCAAATCCGACATGGACCACCTTTGCCTTTCCCTGGAAAAACGGGCAGTTTTCATTCGCATGTCCGCAGACGGTGACGACATAGTCGAATTTAATGTCTTTCAGTTCGTCAACGTGCTTCGACCTGTGTTCTGAAATGTCCACACCGGCCTCCGCCATGACTTTTACGGCATTCGGATTGAGCCCGTGAGTCTCGATTCCTGCGGAATACGCATCAATAATATCGCCCTTGAGATGCCTTGCCCAGCCTTCGGCCATCTGGCTCCGGCATGAATTGCCGGTGCAGAGGAATAAAACTTTAATTTTCTTTATCATGAAACCTCCGATTTCATTACATAGTCCAATTGAATAAATAACCCACGAACATGATCCCCATTGCGACAATACCGAAAAATGTCAGGAGAAGCTTGAGTGTCAGAACTTTCCTCAATATTATCGCCTCGGGCAGCGACAGTCCGATGACCGCCATCATAAATGCAAGCACCGTCCCCATTGCCGCTCCTTTTCCTAATAGGGCCTGCACAACCGGTATGATCCCTGCGGCGTTTGAATACATCGGCACTCCGATCAATACAGCAAGTGGAACCGACCACCAATCCTGCTTTCCCATTATCGAAGCCATGAAATTTTCAGGCACATAACCGTGAATGCCTGCGCCTACCGCGATACCCAGCAGAACATATAGCCAGACCTTGCCGACAATTTCCCGCACTGCTTCAAGTCCGAACCTGGTCCGGGCGGTCCAATCAAGAATATCCTCATCATAGCCCACTGCTCCAGTTTGAGTTTCATAGACCCAGGGCTGTACCCATTTCTCCAGGTGAAGTCGTCCTATTGTCCACCCTGCAACAATTGCGATGAAAAGTCCGGTTCCGGCATAGAGGAGCGCGACTTTCCAGCCGAAGAGGCCGAACAGAAGCACAAGAGCAACCTCGTTGATCATCGGAGAGGCTATCAGAAAAGAAAACGTCACTCCGAGCGGAACCCCGGTTGTTACAAATCCGATGAAAAGAGGAACAGCTGAGCATGAGCAGAAAGGCGTGATGACACCGAGCAATGCTGCCAGGACATTGCCGTATGATTCGCGTTTTCCCGCCAGAATGCGCCTCGTGCGCTCAGGATTGAAGAAGGAACGGGTTATGCCTACGAAAAAGACGACGATGAGCAAAAGGAGCAGCACTTTCGGCGTTTCATAAATAAAGAAATGTATAGCGGTTCCGAAATGGGAGTCCCGTGATAATTTCATTAAGGAAAAAGCAACCCAGTCTGAAAGCTCCGGAAGGCTGAAATATAATCCGCACCAGCCGGTCAACGCCAGGGTAATAAGAAAAAATATATTTAAGGGTACTTTATTCTTCATGTACGTTCATATGCTCTTTGAGTTTATTTCATCCGCAGCAGCAAGGGGCTGCGGCAACTTTTTTGATTTTGGCACCCCGGAGATATTTCCCGGCAAGCTTCTTTACCGACTGGTCCGGGGCGTCCTTGACCATTTCGGCGATTGCAACCGCCATGGCAATATCCTCTTTTGCAACACCGAGTTTCTGCGCCTGTGCGAAGTGATACTTGAAACAAGGCTCGCAGTTGGATGCAATTGATGCGCCTATAGCGACAAGCTCTATAACGTCAGGCGTGGCGACACACGGCTTTGAAGGTTTATTTTTCATGATTATTCCTCCCTTTGGTTTTACAGCAGATCCTGCCGTTTTGTCTTTTGCAAATATCCTCAACATCCATTTCCAGTATCTTCTTAAGCTGGGCGCTGTCTCTCTTTACAGCAATATTGGCTTTAAGGGAATCGCAGATCCAGGCGATTGCCGTCTTGATTTCAGGTGCGGGTTTATCCGGCAGCCTGTAGTGCATCCAGAGGCCTTCCTTGCGCCATTCGACAAGCCTGGCGTTTTTCAGGATGGACATGTGTTTTGAGACCGTAGAGGGGGCAAGTCCGAGCAGTTCTATTATCTGGCATACGCAGAGTTCTCTTCCTTTCAGAGCCAAGAGCACCCTCACCCTGTTCTGATCGGAGAGCGCCTTCGTGATGTTCATGAAATCATGCATTGTTAAACCTCCATTAATTCGCCACATAACGAATTATACGCTTCGGCATGACATTGTCAAGGAATATTACAATTTTATTTTCACTGGCCAGTTGTCATTGATATGGAAATGTCTGACGGAAGTGCGAGTCCGGCCGCGACCTGCATGGATTTGAATAACGCGACGGGAACAACGCAGCCCGCACAGCAGCCCTTGAGAACTTCGCGTGTTTTGGACAGGATTACGCTTTCTCCTGCAAGACTTATTTCCTGAAATGCGTCTATCGGACCGGCCTCTTTGAGGGATTTGGCAAGGGCCTGGATTTTCTCGCACGGAGAGTCAATCGCAAACTCCACAAATTGCCCGTCCTCGCATTTGGACTCAGCCTTTGTTATGAAACCGCAGATCCCGGCATTGACAGAAATTTGAACGTTCATTGATTATCCCCTTAAGTTTATCCCGTATATATGAGTAAGGCAGTAATAGACCCCGGCAAGAATGAAAATGATGCCTGTAATGCGGCGCACCCACAGTTCGAAATGTGTCAGGCGGTCGAATGCCTTTCCAAGCATTTCTCCTCCGAATGCGATAATGAATGCAAATGCGATGACGGGCAGCGCGGTTCCAATTCCGTATATAAGAGGAATAATGAACTGAGATGAATTTTTGACCGACAAAGGAATAAGAGCGCCGAAGAAGATCCCTGCGGAAACCGGGCAGAATGACAGCGCGAAGATAATTCCCAGGGGAAACGCAAAATGAATCCCCCCCTTTTCCGCCTTGTCCTGAATCTTGCTGCCGGAAATATTAAAAGACATTTTTGCTCCGATCATGTCTAGCAGTACCATGCCCACCAGAATAAGAAGAGGTCCAAGGATTTCATTGAGATATTTCTGGAGGAACCTGGCGAGTTCTCCGCTTGCCATAAGCCCTGCAGTTATGGCTGCGCCAAGTGCGATATACACTATTACCCGGCCGGCAGTATATAAAAGGCCGGACATCAGCACCTTCCTGTGGTTGCCCAGATGCCGGCTGACGAATGATATTGCCGCAATGTTCGTGGCGAGAGGACACGGGCTTATGGCAGTGAGGATCCCCAGCCAGAGTGCTGACGTGATGGCAATCCAGGTCATTTTGCACCTCCGGCGGAAATAGAAAGGAATTTACTTATAGCCTTTTCAAGATAATCATTAAAGGCCGGAGGATCGCTCAACAAAGTCCATACTTCATCGAGCCTCTCGTAATCTGCAACTTTATCCCCGTTCATTGATGCGACAATGACACCACTCGCTGTCACGTCGAACTTCTTGGCAAAAGCCTCGTTTTCCTGAAAATTGACGACTTTCCATTCGACTTTCCCGTCGGAAAGTTCTTTTTTGAACTTGGATTCCAGGAGGTCATGCGTCTTTTTCTCTATGCTGTTGCAGGTCTCGCAGCGGACATTGGCGTGGGTGTAATAAACACGGAGATATTGTCCGGATTTCACATTTCCGATTGAAGCATCCGATTTCGCAGCTGAACGCAGCGCCGTGTGCTTGCCAATTGCGAATCCAATCGAAACCAGCACGAACGCCAGAAGCAGGTTCCTTATCACATTTTTCCATTTTACCATTTGTCAACTCCATGTTGTAACGAGATCGGCAATCAGTTAATTTGATCATATAGGAAATTGTATTTTGGGATCGCCGGCAACTTGCCGGCATCTTTTTTCATTCTCCCCGAACTTCACTAAGTATCATGCCACCAAGTTGGTGGCGTTCCATAAAACCGACCCCCGACCTCTGCTTCTTATCGGCTCGCCAGCAACCTGCTGGCAGTATTCATCTCTTCTTTTCCCCCACCGATGCCGGCAAGGGTGCCGGCGTTCCATGACGACCACCGATTACGGTTTCTCCGCCTTCGGCTTGAAATCATACTTCAGTTCCTTCCACTTCGCCAGGATATCCTCCTTGGAAATGAATCCGACATGGCGCCAGAGCTCTTTTCCCTTCGGATCCAGGAATACCTGTGTGGGGATGGATTCTACCTTGAACTCCTCCGCCTTCTTGGCATTCTCCTTCTGCCAGACATCTATGAACTCCACATCGAAAACTCCGGCATATTCTTTTTTCAGCTCCTCAAGTATCGGCGCCATCTTTTTACACGGTATGCATTTTGACGCGCCAAGATCGACAAGCTTCGGCAGAGGCGCAAGCTCTTTTTTTTCTGCGGCCAAAACTCCAAAAGCCAAGGTCATCAAAATTAAAAACGAGAACAATTTATTCATGAGCAGCATCCCTTTTGTTCGAGCACAGCGGCGCATTTTTCCGCTACCAGGGCTATGTTCTCATCGGTGGCCGGCGTTTTCCCTTTTTCCAGACCGAGATCCGCAAGCTGAACATGCGCGAAGTTCGCAAATCCTGCCTTCTCGAGGCAGTTCTTGACGCAATTGAGAGGGCATCCGTCTATTGCAAGGATTTTTCCCGCGCTTTTGGTTGTCTCCATGATTCCGCTCACCCTTCCGCCTATCCCAACTGTACAGAACATCTTGCCTTTCCCATCCCTGGTAAGTTTTCTTGCCGCCTGGTCTGCGATTGCGCCCACGTCCGCCGCGCCAGAGCAGGCGAAAATGAGTTTAGGGGCCGTTCCGCACCCACATGCTTTTTTCTCGTCCATTTTAATTCTCCTTTTATTTATTCTGCAATGGCTTTCAAGCCAGCAGCTTTTTAATGTCGTCAGGGCTCAGGACTTTCCCGGCGGATTTGACTGTTCCGTCAATCGCCAGCGCGGGAGTCATCATTACCCCCATCTTGACAATGTCCTGAATCTTGTCCACTTTTGAGATCTCCGCCTGAATCCCGAGTTCCTTTACGGCCTTTTCGGCGTTCTCCATGAGCATTTTGCACTTAGGACATCCCGTCCCCAGAATCTGAATCTTTTTCATGTTTTCCTCCACTGGTTTGAAATTACGTTATTTCTAAGTGATCAGGTGTCTGGTGTCAGGTTCAGAAAAGATTTAATTCCCTTCTCCTGAAAACTGACACCTGAAACCAAGTTGCGGCCTTCTTGCCCCGTCGGATGTCTGGGTGGCCGCCTAATTTAAAAAAAACAACCGAACACCCATCCGACTATGGATGACAAAATAACAGTTAAAGCACAGAACACAAAGGTTTTTTTGAATCCTATAATCTTGTGGATTACAAGTATGCTGGGAACAGACAATGCCGGTCCGGCGAGGAGGAGGGCGAGGGCCGGACCTTTACCCATCCCCAGTTTCATGAGCGTTTCGACAATGGGAATCTCGGTAAGCGTGGCGAAGTACCAGATCATCCCGAAGAATGAGGCATTGAAGTTTGACATGAAACTGTTGCCTCCGACAAGGGTTGCGACATAGCTTTCCGGAATCAAGGCGCCGACGAATCCGGTAACGAAAACGCCCCCGAATAAAAGGGGGATGATTGTTTTCGAAAAAGACCAGGTTGAACTCATCCAATCTTTGATTTCATCCTTCGAATACCATTTGAAAGTCATGAAAAGTACAAGAGCCCCCATCACAGATGCAAGATACCATTTCATGCCGTGGATGGTCATTACAACGCTTGGGATGGG
>JBAZRS010000046.1:0-9620 GCA_041662825.1 Victivallales bacterium
TCCAGTACACGCTGTCTCCCCAAGGGCCAACAGGCCGTCAAGAGACGTCCTCCCCCAGGTATCCGTCTCCACCCCGCCACACATATAATGGGCCGCCGGGACTACCGGAATACGTTCACTTGTAATATCAATGCCATATTGCAGACATCGTCCGTAAATGGTCGGGAAACGCTTTTTGACGAATTCCTTGTCTTTGTGGGTAATATCCAGAAAAACACAATCGGCCCCGCTCTCCTTCATTTCCTGATCGATCGCCCGGGCCACGGTATCCCTCGTCGCCAGCTCCTTGCGGCTGTCATACTTCTCCATAAATGACCGGCCATTCTGGTCGACCAGAATGGCGCCTTCGCCCCGCACCGCCTCGGAAATCAAGAAGTTCTTGGCCTTTGGATGATAAAGACATGTCGGATGAAACTGGACAAACTCCAAGTTTGATATTACCGCCCCGGCCCTGAAGGCCATGGCCAGTCCATCTCCGGTCGCGATATCAGGATTGCTGGTGTACAGATAAACCTTGCCGGTTCCCCCGGTGCAGAGGGTGGTAACCTTAGCCTTATAGACCTCGACCGTCCTCTCTCCACTGAGGACATAAGCGCCGGCGCAATAACGAGTCGATTCCCCCTTCTCACTCCCCTCATCCGCCACCATGAGAAGGTCTATCGCCCGGTGATTTTCCAGAATCTGGATCCTGGGGTTCTGTTTCACCTTCTCGAGCAGGGCCCGTTCTATCTCCTTGCCGGTAAAGTCATGGGCATGGGCAACCCGTCGCCTTGAATGTCCGCCCTCTTGACCTAAATTCAACCCCGATGAGTCCTGAGCATCTTTGACAAAATCAACTCCCAGAGCGATTAAATCCCGCACTCTTTCCGGCCCATTTTCGACAACCAGCGCCACAACATCCTCATGGCACAACCCCGCCCCACTTACAAGTGTATCCTGAATATGATTTATTGTTGCATCATTTCCCGATAAAACAGCCGCAATCCCCCCTTGCGCCAGGTTCGTCGCCGTATCAACCTCATTTTTTTTGGTTATAATAATGACGGAACCTAACCGGGCCACCCGTATGGCAAAAGAGAGCCCGGCTATACCGCTGCCAATAATCAAAAAATCACATTCCATACCACACCATGTACCCTCTTGTTTCACGTCAGCAATAAGTCTCAAAATATCATATAATTTGAGCTAGACCTTTGGAAGTAAAGTCTCATACAAGGTCGGGTGAACTTTGTGGGCAGCAATCGGCCTTACAGTCTTTCACCTTTGGAAGTAAAGTCTCATACAAGGTCGGGTGAACACTGTTTAACCCACCCCCCTACATCGAACCCTTCCCCGTAAGCATAATCATGATCGTCCGCAGAAATATCATGATATCAAGGATCATGCAACGATTCTTGATATAGTAAAAATCGTACATCAACTTCTGGCGCGTATCTTCGATGGAGTTACCGTAGCGATAATTGATCTGCGCCCATCCCGTGATCCCAGGCGTTACCATGTGCCGTTCGGGATAATAAGAAATCGCCCTGGTGTACATCTCCACCAAGCTGAGCGCCTCCGGCCTCGGACCGATCAGGCTCATTTCTCCCTTAAAGATATTAAGCAGTTGCGGCACTTCGTCTAACCGCGTCTTACGCACAATCCTGCCGACACGGGTGATACGGTCGTCATTATCCAGGGTCCAGTGGATGTTGTTACAATCAGCGCCATCAGCCATGGTCCTCAGCTTCCAGACCCAGAAAGGCTTGCTCCCTCTGCCCATGCGTTGCTGAGAATAGAACACCGGCCCCCGCGAATCGAGCTTGATCAACAGGGCAATGAGGGGAAACAATGGCAATGCCAAACAGAGTCCGACACAGGAGACCGCTATATCAGCGGCACGTTTCATGTACCAGAAATAACGCTTATTTGAAGCGCTTAATTCATGGAGAAACCAATTGTCATTGAGATGGTCAATCGGCACCATGCCGGTTATTTCCTCAATCACTCTTCTGAATTCTGAAACCTGGATTTTGTTTTGCATGCATTTCAGCAACAGTTTATTCAGGTCATCACTCTCGACGGGAACTGCAATAATGATTTGATCAATAACCTCTTTCTTGGCGATCGATACAATTTCCGATATGCTCCCCAGGCAAGGCAACCTGTTCTGGGCCGGGCTCCCGTTTCCCTCTGATACATAACCAACTACTTTTGTCCGAAGATAGGCACGGGAGCTGATAACCTGCGCCACCTCCGAACTTCTTTTTCCATCACCGACAATGAGGGCCCGCCACTGAATTGATGAAAGCATCCGTTGATTGAGGATTTTACGGAAATAGACAACAAAGGCGAATGCGCTTCCATAAAAGATAATGAACACCGCACGCGGAACCGGATCCCGGAAGAAAAAGAAGATGCCGGTCGACAAAATCGAACTGGCAAGCAATCCAAAGCCGAGGATCAATGCCTGATGGGTGAAACGTTGCGGTACTTTATTCAGGGTATATCCGTCAGATACAAAAAAAATGAGTAGCGTGGGAATCAACAAAGCCACCAATCCCCAGCGATAGCCATAAAGGAGACCAAGGGTAACAGGTGACCTGTGGCCAAGAATAATGGCAAAGACAAACGAAGACAACATCGCCACACTGTCACTTATCAACAGTAGAGCGGCTTTTTCTTGAATATGTGTTTTCATTTACGCAATATCCCTTACACAGTATAGGGGTAGGATCAATTCATTATGGTAGTGCCATTATAGCAAAATATTGCCCGGCAACAATTTGCCAAGTGTAACGTCGATTGGCGATCTCCAGCATATCCAGTCCGACTTTTTCCGCGACAGTCTTGCCCACAGACTCGATCAGTCGTCGCAGTTCTTCGCTATCGCCAAAGAAGAGCGCCTTGTCCTCGGTGGTGCTGCGATTATACTCACAGTCAAAAGCCAGCACAGCCTTGCCGAAATGCATTGCCTCCACCAGCGAAGGATTGGTACCGCCCGCCGAATGTCCGTGAACATAAAACGATGCATTTGAGCGCAGCGTCTTGAGTTTGCCCAAGTCATAGATGGGATCAAGCAAGAATAGATTTTTGCAGGCGGAGAAGCGTTCCCGGACGACGCGACCATACTCGCTGTTGTTCCAGTTGCCCACCATCACCAAGGGATGGGCGTCAAGCTTTGAAAACGCCTCAAGAATGACATACACATTATTCTCAGGCTCGATGCGGCAAACCGAAAAGGCATACCTGATGGGCAGGTCATACTCGTCCACCGCCGCCGCCTCTACCGCCACAGCATGATCGCCACCGTAAGCGATCACATGACTAACAACCCCATAAGTGCACTTCACATATTCAGCGATAACCCAATTATCCGCGATCACCTCATGCGAAAAGCGCACTGCCATCTTTTCCGAAAAACGCAAAAAACGCTTCGCCAAGCCTTGCCACTTCTCCCTGCGCCACTCGATACCGTCAATATTGGTGATGATCCGTGCCGAAGAAAAAAGCCGAACCAACGGCAGCGCAATCGCACCCGACACACCCAACAACAGAATCACATCGCTACAATTCCAGACTGCAGAAAACAATGAAACGATGTCATAAGGAATGCTCTGTGCACCATTGGCACTGAGCGGAACATATTTAAGCTGCGCAGAAAGAAAAGATCGCTCTCTTGATGGATAGCTTCTGCTGCTGCAGTAAACAGTGAGCTGATGAGACAATGACGAGGCCTCATGATACTTGACGAGATTCTCTGCCAGCGTCTCGAAGCCGCCATAATTGGCAGGAACCCCAACGGTGCCGAGAATGGCAATTTTCATTTCTTTCATACTCAATCCAATTGCTCTACATCAAGTTTTTCAAACACATCATAAATGTTATCGATCTTCCCTCCAAGAATTGAATAACATCCGGGTAATTTGAAATGTTTTTCAAACAGAATAGGTCGCCCATCATCACCCTCATTCTTGACTAAGACGGTTTTCACCTCGAATAGCGAATCAACGTAGAAACGGGGCGTTGGAGTTGCATTCATGCGCAAGGGTCCCTGTCATGGTCGATTGCAGTGGCGATCTTTTTGGCAAAGCAGGCGGATGAAAAATGTGCCGCACGTTCGCGACAAGCCTGAGACATCTTACGGTACAACATATGATCTGTACTGAGTTGTAATACGCTATTGAGTAATTTTTGAGAATTTCGCGAATCCACTTGAAAACCCTGAACACCGTCGTCTACCAATTCCGTAGGTCCGCCTATCGGCGGGACGATAACAGGGATTCCACAGGCCATCGCTTCGAGTACTGTCAATCCGAAGGTCTCAACACACTGCTCCGGGTGTGAGAGGTTCAACACCAGATGGCTTAGGCGATAAAACGGGAACACGTCTTGACTGCATGGGTACACCATCAAATTCTCCGGAATTTTGGTACCGGACAGAAAGCCGGAGATCTCGCCGACTTCGGCACCCAACACCAAAATAAAATGTAGATTTTTCTGATTGCAGCAAGACGCGGCAAGTTTCACAAACTCAAAGACACCCTTGTATGCTTTAGGAGAACAAATCATCAGGACATTGAACAGTTTCAGGGCAAATTCCGGCTGCATTGCAAGGGCTTTTGCTTCGAATTCCGGCGACAGGGCATTGTAAACGACCAACTGTTTCGGTTTGTGGAACCGCTCGCTCTCATAGAGCGTCTGCGAAACATGGAATACCTGATCAGCAGTCAATTCAATGATCCAGCGTAGAATTTTTTTCAGCAGCAGCGGCCTGACATTGATCTCATGGATATGATAGATGACATGGCAACCGCGTAGCTTCGCCGCCAGTGCCGCTCCGAACGGCAGCATGGTATTGATGTAGACGGTATCATTTTTACATGCAAGGGATAGTACCTTCAGAAACATCTGCAGTTGGGTAAACAGATAATACCCCAGCGTCAGAAACTTGTTGGTAAAGTAGCGGTAATTGAAGCAATGACACTCCACCGGCAGGTCGTCAAGAATTCCACCATTGTTGCCGATCAGCAGCCTGCACGGTAGGCCAACCTGCAGACAGGCGAGAATAACCTGATGCAGCACGGCGGGACTACCGCTGTAGTTGTTGAAGAGATGCACAAAAAGGATTTGTGAGCGTTCAAACATTCTCATCCGGAGATTTGACGGGGTAGTTTGTTCGTTCAAAATGAGAGATGGCCACGTCATAAATTCTATTCAAGAATTCTCGGCGGAGCCCCCATGTATATTTCCGGGCACATTGGGTCGTACCGGCTGCCAGCGTCTGGAGTCGCTCAGGGGCCTGTGTAATTTTGTCAAATTCTTCGGCAAAATCAGCGACAACCTGCCGATAATCTATAACCGGTATCTTGATTCCACACTGTTCACAGATCGTGTCGTGCATACCACAATGATCCAGCGATATCGTCGGAACGCTGTTGGCCATAGCTTCAAAAATTACTGTGGTATTCGCTTCTATGCAGCTGGAGATGATATGCAAATGTGCCTTTTTCAGCAGTTCAAAAACTTGCTTTCGCTCAACCTTTCCATGCCAGATAATGCTCTCGCCCAACCCCAACTCCCCGACTTTCCGTCGCATGGCCCCTTCCAGTGGTCCATCGCCGACGATATGAAGCCGGATCACGGCGCGATGCTTCATGAGCCCGACGGCGTCCAGCACTGTTCCCAGTGATTTATTGGCGTCAATCCGACCAATCCAGATCAAATGTATCTGCGCCTGATTGAATTTCTCTGGATTCGGGAGGTTAATCGTGCCTTTGATCGCATTTTCAGGAAGATAAATGGCATCAACACCAAAACGTTGCTGGATTATATTTCTTGTTTCCGTCGTGGATGCAAGCAGCACATCAGCGTGGCGAATTGCCCGATGCACCCGCCAAGAAAAGCTAAGTTGAAGCTTGTTTAAGATAGTACGCATTCCCAGTTTAATCTTACCTACCGATGGAAGACTTTTCAGCAATGTCGGAGCAATGTCATCCATACCGCCGATCGGCCCCCAGATATAAGGTAAATTTAATTTCCAAAGATAACCGGGCTCCCGATAACCGATGGGACCAAGATAGTGAATCAGATCAAAATGCTGCCGCCTAATCAACTCGCGAGCCACACGGAATACCTGTCTGTGCCAGAGATTATAGGCGAAATAGAACGAATAAACAAAGACGCCTTTCCGATTCAGCGAGTTGACCCAACAAATCAACCGGTTGGAATAAACCGGCACCAGGTGAACATTGCCGTGAGGAAACAACGCCTGGTGTTCGTCCGGTGGATCGATTTCGCCGAGATGGTCGCCCGTAGTGCCGTAGAGAACGGTCAGATTATTGTCTTTGGACATTTCTGTAATATAGTTCCACGCGACGGCATACTCCGAGCCGCGTGACGGGGAGAGGGCATAGACTAACAACAGGATTTTCTTTCCAGAAGTTATCATTCGCTATAAGAAAACTTCCTGATTTCTTTGACTGGTTTGGCGGGAACTCCGGCCAGAATCGTATCGGGAGGATAAGTGCCGCATAAAACAACTGCTCCAGCGGCGACGATGCTGCCGTTGCCGATATCGGCGCCGTCTAGGATTGTGGCCTTAGCGCCAATCCAGCAGTTACTACCAACCTTGATACCTTTGCGATTGACACCCTGCTGCCGGATCGGTAGCCGAGAATCTTTATAGTTGTGGTTCTCGGCATGCAGACTGACGTAATTGCCAAAAAGGGTGTCGTCTCCGATCGAAATGCCTCCCGCGCATCCGAAGAACCCGCAGGAACCAAGCCCGACATTATCGCCGACGTGCAGTCCTTTACCAAGATTACGAAGACTACCTGTGCATTCAATGTGGGTTGATTTGCCGATGGAGACATTCCTACCAAAAGTGATACCCTCTTCCGAAAGCGCGTCGATGTAACAACCACGGTCGATACAGAGATTATTGCCGAACCGAATCATTTTTTTGCATTTCAGCTTGGTTCCCGGGGACACAAATGCCCTGATTCGCCGATGGAAAAGTAGAGTGCCGCGAGCGAGTGCAATAGACTTCGCGAGAAAGAAGCCGAATAAATAAGAGGCCGGAATCCGTTTGTCGAGCTCGAAATCCGAATTCTTGATGCGGGACATCAGTTTATCAAGCAACGTTCTGATCATATTGTTTTTTCCTAATTACTTTAGGGATATCCGCATAGCACAGAAACGCTCCGACCAAAAGCCAAAAAGTGACATAGGCGAAATTGAAGATGGTGGCGATCAGCACATTGGTGACGAGAATCGCGAACAGAAAACTGGCAACCATGATTATTTCCCGTTTACGAATCCGCAATGCCTGGCGAAATACCGAATAAAAGAAAATTCCAAACAGTAGTATGCCGATCAATCCGGTTTTCAACAGTAAATACATATAACCGTTATGCATGAACGGTATGAACTGTCGAGGTTCCGCGTCTTCGCCTCCGAGAATCATTTTCACACCGAGATCCGCCATTGCCCCCATCCCATGGCCGGCAAGTTGCTCCCATGTGGTGCCGGACCGGTAGGTAATCCAAGTTCTATAAGACTCCCATCCGCGATAATATGAATTACGTTCTTCCGCGTCCGTGGCTGCTGTGAAAGAGAGCTCAGAGAGACTTCGTTTCAGGACCTCGACGGTTTTGTTTGATTCCGGCAGCATTTGAATGCTGTACCAAGAGGACAGCACAGCCATCGCAATAAACAATATAATCAAAAGCCGGTATCGTGATATTAGGGTAAAAGCACTCAGCAAAGCGCACAGAAAGAGCAGAATATCGCTGCGAGAACCGCTTAAGTACAGCGAAAACAGATTCAAAAAAAAGAAGACCCAGAAAAATTGGCCGAGAAAACGCTGTTTCCAGATAAAAGTGTAAACTGTCAAAAGAAACAGGGCCGCAACGCTCAGGACGTAATTTCTAATGTCGTATTCATCTCGAAGTACCCTTGGATCCAGAATGGAGTCGAAACCGTCGATAAAAATTACAGTGACAATGTGGACGCAGCTCAGGAGCGTTCCAAAGAGAATACACCATATGACGAACGTTTTTTCATTACCGACCACCCTGCCTAGTCTAAAACCCAAAATCAGAAACAGGACCGGGTTGAGGAAATAAAAACAGTCCTTCAGCACATCGTAAACGGGAAAACGATATAATCCGTAGCTGCCCGCGATAAAAATTGGCAAAGCGAGAATAACCGCATATTTTATGGCCTGCGAGTTAATCTTCGCTTTGAAAAAGACTTCGAGAAGAATCAGAAACTGCAACAGTAACACCACATTCTTATTTCTGAATGCCAGCAGTAACAGAATGATTCCCAAAAAAGTGACCCGTTTGCTCATACCACTTGCCCCAGCAGAATAAGTCTGAAAAAACGCAGTTTTTGCTCGCAAGTGAACCGGCGGTCAAAAAGGATAGTAGTACGCAGAACAATCATGAGGGCTCTAAACGTCAAATATCCGATTCCGTGGAAATGTTTGCGCATGTAAATTTTTAGGCTGTAAGTGGACTGCATCAACATGAAAAATGAGAATTTCTTTTGTTCAGCATCGCTGCCCCCTTCCAGATGGATGATCTGAGGGCCACGGATAACAGCCCGCTTATAACCGGCATCAGCAATTCGTTTCTGTAGATCAGTCTCCTCGTAATAAAGAAAGAACTGTGGATCGAATGCTCCAACATGACGAAGGACTTTGGCGGGAATAAACATATCGGCGCCGGAGACAAAATTGACATTAATATAATCAATGCTGGTATCTTCGGGATGACAGTGGACGCTTTTGTTGAAGAGAACTTTTTTCAGCTGGCCGACCAGATAGGCATACTCACTTGCAGGTGTTGGAAAATCATTGTATGACATTGAGGGCATTCCATCACCGTTCTGCAGAAGGCAGCCAAGTACACCCAGTTCTCGGGAGCGCTGGTCCGATTGCATGAAGTCAAAGAACAGTTTTAGCGCATTATTAAGCAAGATTGTGTCAGAATTCAGGAAAAAAACATAATCTCCCACGGCGTTTTCAAGCCCGAGGTTATTCGCCCGACCAAAACCGATATTCTGATCGGAGCAAATCAGCGTGATCCGGACGTCATTTCGAAAAAAGTCAGCGCTGCCGTCGCTGGAGGCGTTGTCAACCAAAATGACCTCGAAAGAGATGTCACAGGTTTGGCGAAATATGCTTTCGATGCAGTCTGCAGTCAACTCTTTAGCATTATAATTAACAATGATAACAGAAACATCCATAATATGTACACGTTGCGCTCAACAAGTTAAATTTGCATTTTTAGTTCTGTAAGAATAGTTTTGCAATCAATGATTTTGAACAAATGCAGACAACTGGCATATGCTATCAGAAACAGTAGCAGGGAAATGGCTTTTCGCAGAATGATATTGAACGGCAGAAGATCAAGCAACCAGCACCCAGACAACAGGAGCAAACCCAACCCAGCCGGTACTGCAAACGATTTGAAGATCCGCCAGGAATCCAAGTGCAACACTTTCCGGTTGAAATACAAATAGTAGAAGAGCTGGCATACAATGATGTAGAACAAATATCCGATTACCGCCGCCCCGACCCCGAACCGATTGCTGAGCATGGCGTTGCAAATCATAGAACCGATACAGGCGAA
>JBAZRS010000046.1:9630-12017 GCA_041662825.1 Victivallales bacterium
GCTGAACTAAAAACGAGCATCCTAAATTTACCGGTTGCGAGGACAAGACTAGCCACGGGGGTGTTGGGCAGATATAACAGAATTGTGCCGCACCAGAGCACCAGCCACTTTCCCAGATTTTCGTATGCTGCTCCAACGAAGAACGTCAACAGTTCCCGGGAACACAACATGACCGGTATGCACAATAGCGTCACCACGACGGAAATATACCGGGTGCCGTTATAGGCAAGACTGGCGATCGCATCACCGTCTTGCCGGTAGACATACTGCGAGGCGCGTGGCAGTAAGATCGGCAGCATGACCCCGCCGAGCGACAGGATGAACAGCGGAAAAACCTCAATGATCCGGTATTCCGTCAAAATATCGGCCGCGTTGTTCGTGAACAGCGCCAGAATCAGCGGCCGTGACCGGGTCGCCGAAAACTGAAAAAATGCCATTGCAAAAATTCCCAGACTGTAACTCAGGACGATGCGGAATTCCTGCCAGTAATTTTGCGGCAGCAAACTACTGATCAGATGATTGTGCTGACATTTCCAGGCATATATGAGGCATGGAATGGCGCTGATGATCAAAAACAACACAAAATAACTGTTCAGCGACATGCCGGCTTTCAATGTAATCACTGCGGCCAGCAGCTCAAGAAGTGAACGGCCGAAAACGATTTGCTGGGTGAATGCGATCTGTTCCGCGGCCACCAACAGCTGCTGAAAGACCGTTCCTACCCAAGTAATGACGGAAAACACGGCCATCCATCCCAGAAGTGCTTTTAACTCCACAAACTCCCCTGACGAAAGATGGAAGAGACGTTGTCCCCAGAACATGAGCAGCGCCAGAATCAACATATTGACCAGACCGATTAGGGTATAGAAGGTGATGCTGGTCCGGGCCACATGATCCAGCAGCTTTTGCTTTCCGCTGCTCCGCCACTGGGCAAAGAACTTGATTGCGCCGGTATTCATCCCCAGATCCATCATGCGCATGTAGGCATTGACTGCCAGCGCCAGCGTCAGAATTCCATAGTTTGACTTCCCAAAGTAATTCAGCAAAAGGGGAATGGTAATGAAACTGATCGCCGCCGTTATGACTTTTGACGTCATGCTCCAAAATAAAGAGGAAATATAGTAATTATATTTCACGACGAACCATTTTTTCCAGTTCTGGAACTTTGACCGTCAAACAATTGACTGACAGTTCCCACCACTTCGACATTTCCAGCTTAAGCATGATGTCGTCGCTGAATCGCTTGCGGATTATTTTTGCTGGATTGCCGGCTATTATCGTATAGGGTGGCACGTCTTTGGTGACCACGCTACCCGCGCCGATGATCGCACCATTGCCTATTTTGCGTACTCTGGGACAGATGATTGCATTGCTCCCGATCCAGACATCGTGGCCAATTTCGAGGGGTGGTCGATTCAGCATATCATGATCGACCAAGCCCATTACGGGATTGTAAAGCAACGGATGGGTGGTAAATTGTTCCGCCGGATGATTTGCCCGGAAAATCTTTACACCGGAGGCAATGGAGCAATAGTTGCCGAATTCGGTTCCCGGCGGAATGTTCGCCGGTTCGAAACAGCCGCCGTACGAACCGTATCCAACTTTGATTCCATAAAATTGCTGAAAAATTATTCTGATGGTCGGAGAAAAGGCCCAGCCTTTTTCCAACGCCGTAATCCGGTTAAGCAGAACACGCCACAAAATGGTTTTGTGCAACAGCTTGAATAAGATACAGTATATACGTTTCATATTATTCCAGATCTTTCAAACGCCAAAATCTGATAGAAATACCGGCGACATTGCGCATGCCCCTGTACCAAGAGGTGTATCGCATCAGAAACAGTAGATGAATCCTCTCCAAATTTAGCAAAAAACCAGAAAGAAGTTGCACGGTAAAAACTCGAAATCCTGCGGTAACCCGACGCTGGTATTGGAACGGCTGCATTTCTGAGAGTCTACCGATATCCAGTTTTTCACTCTGAATAGCACCATCCTCCCGCGCCCGACGGAACAAATCCACTCCTGCCGGTGTCCTGACCAAAACAAAACTTTTTCCGGGACGCTCCGTAAAATCCGGATAACCGTTACGGGTTTCCCATGCGTCCCCGGCAACCAAATCCGCCCGCAATCCGATGCCATCGGGGCAAAATTTACACCGGAAAAGAATCTGACGGCCCAGTATTCGTCCCCAGCTCTCATTATAAGACACCCTGTATTCGCTGTGATCAGCGTAAGTGGCTTTGAAGTTGCCCGGCCAGCCGTCGCCACGATAACGCAGCGAGACGGGCAACTCGCCGGGACGGTATTGGTCTAGCAGCGCCCGCGATGCATTGTAACTGGGCATTCCGGCACAGATGATAGACAAAAACAGTTTAATTCTGCCCTGA
>JBAZRS010000046.1:12027-15455 GCA_041662825.1 Victivallales bacterium
CCCTGATACTCCGGGCGGATTTCCAACAAATTTTTAACCGCCGAAACATCGCAAGGTTTACCGACGAAGCAGAAAGTGTCACACGAGGAGTTCAAGATCTCAAAAAAATCCATCAACGTCGGCGCAGGGGCATACCGGGAAGATGCGTTGGCAAGAATGTCTTCCCGGGTACGAGACATATGAAGCTGATTGTAGAGAACATGGTCTTTGCGAGGGCCGATCTGAAGGACGGCATCGACGATTTTACGTTCCAGCACATAAATGCAGAGTGCAGAAATGGCGCCGCCGGAACTGCCCTTGTAGCGTACCTCATCATCGACCGCCCATGCCAGGTTGGCCGTTTCCATCGCCCCCCAGACTTGGCGGGATCCGCAGTCGACCAAATTGATTGCCGGGCAGATAGATAAGATCTGTTTTTCAAGTGCCTTGCTGAGCGACTTTTCCAGAACCGGGGTATAGAATCCGTCCCGTGAAAGTTGCATTCTGCAGCCATCTTCTTTGCCGAGGCTTTCACAAAGGCCGCAGCCAAGACAAAGATGTTTTTTGACGATTCGTTCAAGCTTGTTCATTATATTTCCATAATACTTAAAGTGCCGCCCTTACCTGGGATTGGAAACGACGCTTTGAAAGAATAAATCAAGCTGCCGGAGTAATTTCAAGCACTTTTCCGGAAGTGTTCTATTCAGACATTCATCGATCTCCAAGCGCAACCGGTCACGTTCATGGAATGCATCGGCAAGTGCGGCCAGTAGCGACTGCTGCGACTGTACCAGAAGATCGCCGAGAACCGGATAATTCAACGTATCAGTAAAGAGCCCGTTAAACTTCCGGCTGTAGGACATAGGGAATACCGGTACTCCGGAGGAAAATGCAGCGACACAAGTATGCATTCGCGCTCCGGCAAAAAAGTCCAATCCGCTGATGTAGTTTTTCGCAGCAATCGGAGTATCAAAGATTGGCGCCGTCACAATTTGACCTGTCGGGTATTCCGCTGCCAGTTTTTCCGAAAGCGCATAATCGTCCTCTACGCTGCCGTCGCCTATCGGAACATGCGGAACGAGATACAACTGTACATCGGTCTGTACGGTAAAATAACTCAGAACAGCCTGGATGAGCTGCCGATAATCACTCTTCAAATGGAACTGGTTGTCATGCGTATAGCCGCCGTTCCACAACAAGGCGGAGACATTTACACCGACATTGATTTTCCCTGACGGAAACACCTGTTTGTGGTACGGCATGAAAAATGCTACGTCAATGAGTTCATGAACATTCTTCTGCGTGGTATGTATTTTGACGTAGTCATAACTTTGACGGTCACGGGTGAGCACGATCTGCGAGCGCTCAATACTTGTGCGGGCCATGGCCGCGATCTTGGGATCGGTGAACGGTCCGATGGTCTGCGGCAGAATCAATTGTGGGATGTTCATCCGGTGAAACATGCGCTTGGGGCCGTTTACGAGGTCGAAGCGAGCTTGGCCGTAGATGTCACTGAAGCTGTCTCCGAAGCCTAAATCCAGCACGCAGTCCAGTTTCAGATAAGTTTTCAACCGGGAGATATTGCGCAAACGGCCGTAAACGAGACAGGTTTTTAAAAAATTTTTCCAACCACAAAAATTGATCGGCTGCAGGACTGGAGTGTTAATTGTGTAATCCGCAACGCTAAAATCACACTCCCGGCGCGTCCGGTCATCAAGAATCAGAAAAAAACGAAACGGGCGCTCCGGTCTTTCCAGCTGTTTGAGCAGATACAAAGCGGAGTAGGTCAGTGCCGCGACACCCTTGTTATGGCAGAACGGATTAATTCCTGTGAGCCCGACATGCAGTTCTTTCATGTATTTCATCTTTACGTATGGCGGTTTCAATAACCGCGTCACGGACCAAGCACAAAAAACGCTGCATTTTGGTGCCTGAAGCCTCAAAAGCATCCAGTATAGCCGCAGATGGAATCAACGAAATTAGTGAGATTTTTCTAACTGTACAATAGTACAACTTCACTGAGCAAAGCTGTAGCTCATTTTCTTCACAAGTAATTTCTCATGGTCAGCGACGAGCAGAAAATCAATTTTACCGCTGCCATGGACGACTTCGGCATTCTGGTATACCTGATCGATTTTGAAGCTGCCATTAAGGGTGATCTGCCCTTTGGATGACTCCTCCCATTTCAACGTTGAAATACGCAGCTCAATAGTTTTCGTCGATTCAAAGAGGTTCGTATACGTGCCAACGAGTTCTGTAATCGGTTTACCGTTTTCTGTCGCATCAAGTTCAAAAAACCGCGTAAATTCTATAAGGTTTTTCTCAGCGTAGGCTCGGCAATATTCCAACAAAAATGAATCGATGCGCTGTTGCATGTCAGGTTCAGAGCGGGACTCATCTCTGGCAGTTTCTTGCCCCTGAGGTGGTTCATCAACTACAGGTTGAAACGCAATTTCTTGTTTCGCGGCAGCATTTGCTATCCCAGTGCTTATCTGTTCATCCTGCTGGGCAATATCCTCCACCACTGGTTGACGAAGTTCAGCAGAATCCTCTTTCTTGAGATCTGAAACAATTATGCTTTTCGTTGTTTGAGCCGTGATCTCTTTCTTTGCCGCTCCATCTTCATGCACGGTTTTCAGCGTGGCTTTTTCTGCCTTGGTTTCACTATAACGAAGCTCTTTCGCCTTTTTTACTTTCTCAGCAGGCTTCGTTTTCTTAGATTCAATTTCAGATAAAGAAGGTATTGCCGGTACCACCTCTTGCGGAGGAATTGCAACCATCTTCTCCTGCTCTAAAGGAATAGCCGGCTTGACAGCTTTTAGCTCGGGAGGTTCAACGCTGTCTGCTCTTTTAGCATGTTCTGCTTCTGATTCTTTTTGTCTGGCAGCCTGCTCGGCCTTTTCCGTTGTTTCGGCAATCTTCATCTTTTCAGCAAAGGTCATTGCCACAACCAGAGGAGCGGCCTGAGGTTTTTTTGCCGGAGGCACAAACGCGGCGCCGCTATGCTCAAGCGTCGACATCATAACTTTTTCGGAATATATCTGAGCAATCAGATAGCAGGAGAAAACAGATCCCAGGATCAGGGCTGCAATCCACACTATTGATTTTTTACTTACTCTGCCAGAAACACTTTCTGTCTTTCCATAACGCCAAGAATGGGCTGTGCCGGCCGATGTTTTATCAACAGGTTCCTGTCTGTTGCTGGTGGTGATAGTATGGTAGGCCTTGTTAATCCGGACAAATTGTTCCGTTGTATCACGGTCTGTGTTTCCGGCAGTATCTGGATGATACTGAACCATCAATCTGCGATATGCCCGTTTGACTTCAGCTAAGCTGGCAGAAAAGGGAAGTCCAAGTATCCCATAACTATCGTCCTGTTCCTCATCCGACTGAAAAAGTTGAAGGATCTGACCAGTTTCCTGAAGAAAATAGCTATATTGGACGCCATA
>JBAZRS010000047.1:0-10283 GCA_041662825.1 Victivallales bacterium
AATCATGGAATATACCCCACTTTTGAAGAGAGCCGTTTTATGGCATACGATGCAATTGTTCATGGAGCAACAGGAATTATTTATTGGGGAATTCATCGTATAGCCAAACCCGCGTTCTTTAAAGATTTATATCGAGTTACTTCTGAGCTGAAAATCATGTCTCAAGTTTTTGTAAGTCCAACGGTATCACCCGTATCAACGGGCAGCAGCAATTCAAATATTGCATTGCTGCATAAAAATTATGACGGCAACGATTACATAATAGCAGCCAATGAAAGCAAACAAACTCAAAATGTTACCTTTTATTCCGCTCTGGACAAAACGAAACTTCAAGTAGCTTTCGAGGATCGGCAAATCAATTTAGATAACGGTCAATTCAGCGATACATTCAAACCTAATGAAGTTCATGTATATACTACAAGTAAGGGGGGGATTGCATCTATTGATGTAAAAACCGACATATCGGCGCAACCGGCGTCAATTTTAGAATCTATGTCTAAAAACCCGTTATACAATGGAAAGGCTAATTGGATATGGTGTCCGGAGGAAAAAGCACTTGCCGGCTCGCGTTGTTTTCTCCGGCGCAGTTTTGCGTTGCATGGCAAAGTGGCAGTGGCCAAGGCTTCCATGACGGCCGATGATCGCTACACTTTTTATGTAAACGGTAAAAAAGTGGGAAATACCTCGCTTGGCTGGGCGCTGGCTGACACTTACGATATTGCATCGTATTTAAAGGAAGGCGAAAATGTGTTTGCTGTAGAAGCGGCGGACGCAGGCGGAATACCCTATGGGTTTTTACTTGATGCGACTATCAAAATGTCAGATGGAACCAGCGTGTCGCTTATTACCGATGAAGTTTGGCAATCCAGTCAGACTGAAAATGCCAACTGGTACAAATTGGATTTCAAAAGTAAAAATTGGCAAAAATCCCGCATAGTGGCGCCATATGGCGGTGGTCCATGGTCACACGGCGTGAGAGTTGCATCACCCGGAACATCTCAACTATAGATGATTTAAAACATATATAAAATGAAAAACGCTAATAAAAAAGCTAAGACCGCCATCGCGTTGACGATGCTAAGTATGGATTGTGCTTCTGGTAGTGTTGTAGATTTTAAATTGACTGGTGATTGGCAAGTAACGGTTGAGGTAAGAACACCGGGAAGTAATGAAAAAATAAATGAGATACGGGCAGTGATTGACTTGCTCCAGCCAATTTCCGTAAATGTGGAAAATGAACGATATGACAAATTGCCTGAATTTAATCCGAAGGCGTGGGGTTGGAAAAAAGGCGTAGCTCTCAATCAGATAAAAGCCCAGGAATGCACTACTTGTTTTGCGCTCAATCCTGAGTCGATAAAAGTTGCAGCAGCAGTAAATAATGATGCTGTTATTTTTGAAAAAGGGAAAGATTATGAGGCGGATATCAATTGGGGAAGTGTCGGATTTCTGCCTGAAGGAAGAATTAAACCGGATCAGGAAGTCTTTATCAGCTACCAATATACTCCGCAACGCATTGATTCTATAGTATTGACATTACAAAATGAACTAATTTTGAAACATGGAACATCAGAGATTGCGGTTCCTAAGCCTCCGGAATTAATAGCTGGAGAACAGCGTATAATGAATATTTACACTTCAAAGAAAATCAAAAAACTTGATTTAGATAATCTCTATCCAATTCTAGAAACAATTTATCCTGAACCCAGTAAACCATCTCCAACCATTGCCGAAAGCGTTTTGCCGGCAACGATGAAAAAACTTGCCAATGGCGGTAAGATAAGAATATTGGCATGGGGCGATAGCGTCACTGCCGGTAACTTTCTAGTTGACAAATCTGAACAATGGCAGAAGTTATTTGCAGACAGGCTAAGGAAACGTTTTCCAAAAGCTCAAATTGAACTTATCACCGAAGCGTGGGGAGGACATAATTCTGCCCTATACCTTTCCGCGCCTTCAGGCTCAATTCACAATTACAGGGAAAAAGTTTTAGATGTCAAGCCGGATTTAATCATCATGGAATTCGTTAATGATGCGGTTATCCAGGGGGACCAGCTGGATAAGCAATATGGCGCGATATATGATGACATAAAAAAAATCAATGCAGAGTGGATTGCGATAGTGCCCCATTATATACGACCTGATTGGATGGGGCTTGGCGGGCAGAAGAATATTGATAATGACCCGCGTCCGTATGTTAAATCACTGCGTCAGTTTGCGACAAAAAATCATATCCCATTGGCCGATGCCTCATTACGTTACGGCAGGTTATGGCGACAAGGGATCCCATATAATACATTGATGCAGAATAATGTTAATCACCCGGATCCCAGAGGAATGAAAATCATTGCGGATAGCCTTATGGAACTTTTTCCTTAGCCGGTACGAGGTTCATGACAGATGAATTCTAAAAATATTATATATTTGCACTCGCATGATACTGGAAGATATATTTCCCCGTATGGGTTTAAAGTAAGAACTCCTAATCTTGAAGAATTTGCTAAAGACGGCGTAGTTTTCCGCAATTGTTTTTGCGCCAGCCCGACATGCTCTCCCAGTCGCGCGGCGCTGTTAACCGGTCAATATCCTCATTCCTGTGGCATGCTGGGATTGGCACATCGCGGATTCAGCATGGCGAATCCTTCCGCGCATCTGGCAAATACTTTGCGCAATATAGGTTATCACACATGTCTGCTTGGCATACAGCATGAAAGTGACGATGCAAAAATCCTTGGCTATGATGAAACTGTCGAAAACAGAGATACTCCATGGGAGATTGATGAATTGGTTCCGCTGGCGGAAAGTTTTTTTTCGCGCCGTCACGATAAACCATTTTTTCTCTCGATTGGCAGCTTTGAAGCGCATCGGCCTTTCCCAAATCCAGATATTGAAGATGATCCCCGTTGGCTTCGCCCAGTACCGATATTGCCGGATACTCCAGAAATTAGATATGATATGGCGACGCTCAACACGTCAATCAACCGCTTTGATCGCGGTGTTGGAAAAATCATGGCGGCTCTTGATAATTCTGAATTAAAAGATGAAACGTTAATAATTATCACCTCAGATCATGGATTGGCATTCCCCCGAATGAAGTGCAATTTAACCGACCACGGGATTGGGGTTATGCTTATGATGCGCGGAGCCGGTCTGTGCAATGGGGGCAGAGTGGTTGATAGTTTAGTTTCACACGTTGACATCTTCCCGACACTCTGCGATTATTTGGAGATTCCCCGAAATGAAAGGCTTCAGGGGGTATCGTTATTCCCAATATTAACTGGCCAGTCTGACAGTGTGCGTGATGAGATTTTTGCCGAGATTAACGCACATGTTGCATACGAACCGATGCGCTGTATACGCACGCACAGGCATAAGTATATTCGCCATCTATTGGAAAATTCGCATAATCTAGTGATGGCCAATTGTGATGAATCGCCATCAAAGGATTTTTTAATCACACATAGCTGGAATGCTCAAGAGATTGTAAAAGAAGAGTTGTTTGATTTATATTTTGATCCACAGGAGTGCCATAATTTGGTCAATGATCCCGATAAGTCCGGCATATTAAACAACTTGCGGGAAAGATTGGATGCTTGGATGCTTGAAACCAACGACCCTGCTTTAAAATATGGCCGTCCGCCTGTTCCGGAAAGTGCCATTCTAAACGAACAACAGGATATCAGCCCCGACAAATCCCCGGCAAAAATTGACAAAAACTTTATGTTACGCAACGAAATACCTGAATTGGTAAATTAGAATGAGCTTTATTCTTGTGCGGGGTCAGTGCAGCCTGCTTTGACGACATAACAATGAAAGAAACACCGGAAGATAAGCTGTAAGTAAATATCTGGGGAGGAAAATGAGGACTTCTTATGAAAAACCGGAAAGGAAATGGAAGGCGAAGTGGATTGGCAGACCGGATGCACTTCTTAATAATTGGCAGAGACCAGTGCTGCCTGCGCCGTTCTTCCGGAAGATTTTCGATTATAAGGGAAAAACGGACAATTCAAAAGTTCATATTTGCGGACTCGGTTATTATGAGCTTTACATAAACGGCCGCAAAGTCGGCGACCATGTCCTTGATCCGGTGGTGACTCATTACGACAGGCGTGCGAGGTATGTCGCCTATGACGTTGCAGAATATCTTGTCCCGGGGAAAAATGTCTTCGGAGTGATCCTCGGCAATGGCTGGTACAACTGCCATACCCCGGAGGTCTGGCATTTCGACAAGGCCCCGTGGCGCGACTATCCAAAGTTACTGCTGGAACTGGAAATCGACGGGGAAACAATTCTATGCAGCGATGAGTCCTGGAAAGTTTCCAGCGGACCAATCCTTTTTGATGGGCTTCGCAACGGTGAAACCTACGATGCCCGTCTTGAGCTCGACGGCTGGCTATTGCCGGATTACGACGATAGCAGTTGGAAAATTGCAGCAAATGTTTCTCCTCCAGGCGGCGTACTTCAGCAGCAACTTATGCCGCCATGCAAAGTGATGAAGACGTTTCCTGTATCAAAACGATGGGAACTTCCAGACGGAAGCATTGCCTTTGACATTGGTCAGAACATCACCGGCTGGGCGCGAATAACCGTTTCGGGAAAAAGAGGAACCGAGCTGATCATCAAATATGCGGAGACGCTGAATGCCGGCAGTGACATAGATCAGACGCTTATTGCAACTTTCATCAAGGGAGGTGACTGCCAAACCGACCGCTATATCCTGAAGGGAAATGACGGATCGGAAATATGGGAACCCCGATTCACATACCATGGATTCCGCTACCTGCGCATCAGCGGCGTTTCGGCAAATGTCAAGATTGAAAAGCTTGAAGGAAGGGTGGTTAATACGGCATTTGAGCAGATCGGCAAATTTTCCTGTTCGGATGAAACTCTGAACCGTCTGCAAGAATGCACGTGCTGGTCATACATAGGCAATTTCACTGGCATTCCAACTGATTGCCCTCATCGTGAGAAGAACGGCTGGACCGGTGATGCCCAGCTTGCCGCTGAGACCGGGTTGTTCAATTTTGCAGCAGGCACTGCATATAACGAATGGATGGACAGCTTTGCCGACGTGCAGCGCCCGAGCGGACAGCTTCCCGGCATTGTTCCAAGCTCAGGCTGGGGCTTCAACTGGGGCAGCGGTCCAGCATGGGACAGCGCCTTTCTATTAATTCCCTGGTATGTCTATCTTTACACCGGCGACTCCTCATCCATCAGGACACACTACGGTTCGATGAAAAAATACGTGGACTATTGCACCGGTATGGCAACTGATCACATTGTTTCTTTCGGCCTTGGCGACTGGTGCCATGTCGACCGGAACCGTATTGCACCTGTAGCCCTTACCTCGACAGCATACTATTATGTCGACTGCATCCTGCTTTCGAAATTCGCAGCAATCAACGGCAGAATTTCGGATCAGAGGAAATATGCCGGTCTTGCAGAAAAAATCAGAGTGGCATTTAACCGGTGCTTCTACAAAGGTGACGGCATTTACGCCAGCGGTGAGCAAACCGCACTCGGTTGCGCCATCTATCAGGGGCTTGTCGATGCTTCGGAAAAAGACAATGTTGTCGCGAAACTGGCGGATATCGTGAAAGCAAACGGATGCAAGCCGGATTTTGGTATTCTCGGCGCAAAATATGTTCTACGCGCACTGTCTGACAATGGTCATGTTGAACTGGCATACAAGCTGATTACCCAGCCCGAATTTCCAGGCTGGGCGCATTGGTTGAAAAAGGGAGCTACGACACTTTGGGAAAGCTGGGAAGGCAAATCTTCCCTTAACCACATCATGTTTGGCGACATCAGCGCCTGGATGTACCAGTATCTGGCCGGAATTGCTCCAGATCCGGAAAATCCCGGGTTCAGACATGCCATAATCAAGCCGCATCCGGTAAATGGTTTGGAATGGGTGAGGGCCGAGTATACTTCTCCATCTGGGAAAATAGTATCGGCATGGAAACACTATGGCGGCCGTTTCGAATTGGAAATAGGAGTTCCTTCAAGTACTGCGGCAACTGTAATCATGCCGGATTCAAGCCGACATGAACTCCATTCAGGTAATCACAGATTTACAGTTTCTATAAACAAGTAAAATAAGAGAGAGAAAAAAACTTCGTAAGTGGTCAGCAGATGGGCATGTCATTGCTGAATCCTGTTCAGGCATAAATGTGATTTAATATGGCAACTATCACTTTATTATCACTTTTGCATCATTGGTTGTTTTTTAATACGGGAATTGCTGGACAAAGCTCGGCTTGGAATGATATTACGTCTTGGGACATGCATGTTCCTTTCGGTTATAATTCCATTTTTTTAATGAACCTTTAGCAATTTCATTATTATGCAACTAGTCGATCAGTGTGCAAGTCCCTTTTTTTTAAATATTTACATTTTTATAGACAGGCTCTAATTAAAAGAGTGTGGTACAGGTGTCTAGCCTGTTCTTATTCTTTCTTGAAGGACAGGCGAGACACCTGTATTAGATTAAAGAAGATGCCGCCAAGATGGCGGCGTTCCGTAAGAGTTTCGGCCGCCTGATTTGAGGGTTTCCGGCTGGTTTTCCCTGGTGCCAAGTGTCAGATATGCATGGAGTTTGAGTAGTTTTCCCCTTTACCCGGGTTGCAGTTTCCCTGCGGCCCGCTTGCGTTCGGAGATGTCGCGTCCGATACCCAGTACGCCAATGAGTGTTCCATTGGAATCGTACATGGGTGTCTTGACGGTCTCCAGGAAAACATGATGGCCGTCGCCTGCGAAGGTGTTCCACTCTTCGCTTACGCAGGGTTTTCCCTCGGCAATGACCTTGCGGTCGAGATCACGGAAATAGTCGGCAAGTTCCCGGGATAAGAAATCGTAATCGGTTTTTCCCACAATGTCGGATTCCTTGGCGCCGATTAGTCGCTCGAACATCGTGTTGCATGCGATGAAAACACCGTTCGGATCTTTCAGCCATACCAGGTCGGGGATAGTTTTAACCAGGATGCGCATCCGGGTTTCACTCTCCCGCAACTTATCCTCCGCCCGCTTGCGTTCGGTAATGTCCCTTGAGATGCCGCAGGTGCCGATGATTTTGCCGGAGTGGTCGCGCAATGGCATTTTGGATGTCATCGCCCAGGTTACATGGCCGTCGGGCCATGTTTCCTTCTCCTCTATATCCAGTATCGGTTGGCCAGTGCGCATGATGGCCTGTTCATCGGCCAAGGCGTTTTGGGTGTGTTCCCCGGAGAAGAAATCCGCATCCGATTTGCCTATAAGCTGCGCCGGATCAGTTGCGCCAAACAATTTTACCATTGCCGGATTTACGCGGATAAAACGGCTGGACCTGTCTTTGAAGTAAATGTGGTCCGGCAGATTCTCCATCAGGGTGAGCACCAGAGTCTGTTCGTGCCGTAACGCCTCCTCCGCCCTCTTCCGGTCGGTGATGTCGCGGACGAAAACCACCAGGTTTCCTTCGTCGCAGCGGTACTGGACGCTGACTTCGACATCGAAAATACTCCCGTCCTTGCGGCGGTGACGGGACTCGAAACGATCCACGTTCTGCGCCATGATCTTCTTGATCCTGGTGGTAGTCTGATCACCTGTCTCGACGACTTCAAGGTCGAATATCCGCATGGCCAGCAGTTCCGGAACGCTGTAACCGCTCATCCGGCAGTAGGTCTCATTTACTTCCAGCAGCCGCCCGTGCAGGTCTGTAATCCAGAAACCGTCCATTGCGGCCTGAAGTATGGCCTGGGACCGTGCTTCGGCCCTGGCATGCTCCCGGCGCATTTTCGCCTTGTTGATCTCGTGTTCGACTGCGGCGGGAAGTCTGATAATCTTGTCCTTTCCAAGGCAGTCGCTGGCACCGGCCTTCATGCTTTCAACGGCCGTCTCCTCCCCCAATGCACCCGAAAAGATGATAAGCGGTATGTCAAGATGCTTGCTTTTGATCAGATTGAGGGCCTCAAGACCGGTGAACTGCGGCAGTTTGAATTCGGATATTACGATGTCCCAGGTTCCGGAATCCAGGGCCGCATCCATGTCCTTGGATGTATAGACGCGTTTCCAGTCGGGATCAAATCCGCCTTTCTTCAACTCGCGGACGACAAACTCGGCGTCGAGCTGATGATCTTCAACAATCAGCAGGCGGAGCAGACGTGGTTTCAGCAAAAGTTCGGAAAAGTTTCGCATATGGTCCTTTCGTGTACATCGGCACCATTTAACAGATTATATGGAAAACATATACCCTTGTTTTAAATAAGGGTAATATGCGGCGCTAATTATTTCAAGTTTAACTCACTGTTACCCTGTATTTTAATGACATGAGGCAATTGCAGTTTGAGGTTCCCTTGAGTTTTAGAATCTGGAATTTGGAACTTCATTCGATGTTGGAAGTTTCCGCCGCGGCGGATTGAATGTTCGATGTTCATGAATTTAGAATTTTTTCCGTCCATGTGGAAAGTGAATTGTCCCTCGCCCCCATGACCGCAACCGTGTCGTCGGCGCATGTCTCCGACTTCAGATATTTTTCCAGATGATCCCGGTTTTTGAAGAAGAGGAAATTCCCTTCCGCCTTCAAATCGAATTCGGAGACCACCTCTTCAGATGTCGGACTGAACGCAGTCGTTCCACCCGCATAGAAGACCGGCAGGAAAATAAATTTGTCTTCTTTGGATATAACCTTTTCAAGCTCCTTGAAAAGGTTGTCCTTCATGAATTTCAGGGGGCCGAACCCGTGCGGCTGGAAAACTGCGAAAAGCCTGCCGGCAGTTATTTCCTTCGCCGTCCTGATGCAGGAGCCTATCTTTTCGGGATTGTGCGCATAGTCGTCAATGACAAGTGCGCCTGTAGGCAGTCTTCCTTTGATGTTGAATCGCCTCCATACTCCGCCGAATGATGAAATGTGCCTGTGGCAGTCAGGGTCGTAGAGGCCGAGCATCTCCAGTGTCGCAAGGACGGATACGGCATTCATCGCCATATGCAGTCCGGGAGACGGGAGGGCAAGGCTTATCCTTATGCCGCGGGATTTGTCTTCAATCACAGCCGTCGGAATTTTATTTTCGGTCCTGTAGGAAAGAAGCCGCCATCCGCATTTTGCCCCTGAACCGAATACCGAATGCCTTATCCTGCCGCCGTCCAATTCACCAATGTATTCTGCGACGGACTCCTCAATTACGGCACCTTTTGAAGTGCTGCCGATGAATTTCCTGAAAACATCGGCGAGTTCGTTTATCGGGTAGTGATCGTTGCCTATGTTCAGTATCAGGGAGTAGTCGGGATTGAAGGCAAGGAGGCTCTTGTCGCTTTCATCCGCCTCGTATATGAAGAATTTCCCTTTGCCGGGCCGGAAATTTCCTGCGAATTCCGCAGATGCGAAACTGTTCACGAGCCCGCCGGACAGCATTGCCGGATCATGTCCCGTCTTCACCAGTGTTTCAGCGAGCCAGGATGTGACAGTTGTCTTTCCGCAGGTTCCGGTGACGGCGACGGACGTCACTCCTTTCATAGACGTTATTGCGGAAGAGAGCGCAGCCGCCCTGTGGAATTTGGGTATCTCGGATCCGGCCTTGAAGTCGGGATTGTCGTTTTCTATGGCCGTGGAATAAATCATCGCATCAGGTTTCCCGTCCGAGATGAACGAGCCGTCCTGGGGAAAAAGCCTTATGCCGCAGTTCCGCAAGGAGCCTATGATCCGCGAATTTTCGGGTTTGTCCATGTCGCGGTCGCTTCCGCTGACATCACAACCGAGCCATTTCAGCATCTGTGCAAGCCCGCTCATCCCTATTCCGCCGACACCGACAAAATGGATCTTTGATGGAATTTTCATTGGAAGAATATTAAAAGCCCTCTTTGTTTGTATCTTATGCACTTGAGACTATTTATACTTTAAGACGATATCCTGAAAATTAAAATTGCAGGGGAGATATATGTCAGAAATATCATGGAAGCCGAACTGGGGCGATACAAAAAAACATTTCATCGACTTCTGGAACCGGAAGGGTGTTGTCATAGCTTCTTGGGGACCGCCGAAAGGGGCGAAGCAGATAGAGAGTGTGAAGAAGGTCGAATGTCCGGATATCCGTGAATATTATATGAATCCGGTGCTGCGTGCAAAGGTTAATCACTATAGAAGCTCATTAGGATATTTCGGAGCGGATGTGATCCCTGTCAGCGATGCCAATTTCGGACCCGGATCCCTGGCGTTGTTCCTCGGATGCGAACCGGGGATTTCAAAGGAGACTGTCTGGTTCGAACCCTGCATGATGTACGAACCCGAACCGGAAAAACTCCCGCCTCTGAAG
>JBAZRS010000047.1:10293-15412 GCA_041662825.1 Victivallales bacterium
AAACAAATGGTGGAGGCATACCGAGCGGACCCTCGCGGAATGTGTGAAGCTGGGCAGGGGGAAATATATGACAGGATGCCCGGATCTGGTGGAGAACATTGATGTGCTTTCATCGCTCAGGGATCCGCAGACGCTCATGATCGACATGATCGAGAGGCCTGACTGGGTGAAACGGAAAGTGGATGAGATCAACAAGGTATGGTTCGAGGCATACCAGCGGATATATGACATCATAAAGCTTGATGACGGCAGTTCGTCATACGCCTCATTCCGCATTTGGAGCCCCGGGAAAACAGCAAAACTCCAGTGCGACGCGTCGGCGATGTTCTCCCCTGAAATGTTCAGGGACTTTGCTGTTCCGGCCCTCTCGGAACAGTGCAGATGGCTTGACCATTCCCTGTATCACCTGGACGGCACTCAGGCGGTCTGCCATCTCGATGCGCTTCTGGAAATAGAGGAACTTGACGCCATCGAATGGACACCGCAGGCCGGAATAGAGCCCGGAGGACATCCGAGATGGTTTGACATGTACAGGAAAATCATCGCAGCCGGCAAGTCCGTCCAGATCGTGTCTGTCATGCCGGATGATCTGAAGCCCCTGCTGGACAGCGTCGGCAGGGACGGCATCTACATCATGGCCGGAGGCGTGAGCGCTGACGAGATGGAGAGGATGTACAATTCAGTGCATTAATTGATAATGTTAATTAGGCGAGGTAATTTCAAAACTAGGAATTCAGGAGTCAGAATACAGGAGACAGAATTGAATTTTAACTCAAATTCGTTTAATTCTGAATCCTGACTTCTGAATTCTGACTACTTTTGAAATTGGCTCAGGCGGGATTTGTCTTTTCAATTATCACTTCATATACTTTTGAACGGCTCATCTTCCTTATGTGAAAGATCAGCTCCCCGTATTCTATCCGGTTCTCGACACGGATATTGGCATCCGATATCTCCATCAGCCACTGGCACAGGGATTTGTCGGATTCCGGCAGCGACACTCCGACAGTCTTGCTGATTTTATCTAGTTGGACTCCGCCGCCTGCCAGCCACCTTTCTTCGGTGAGATTGTAAATGAATTCAGGCAGGACGTCAAACTCGTCCCTGATGTCGCCTACAATCGTCTCCAGCAGATTTTCCAGGGATATGAGTCCGGTGGTCGTGCCGCTGGAAACGGATCTGACAATTGCGATATGCTGATAGCTTTTAATGAGCTTCTGCAGTACGTCCAGCACTTTTTCAGACTCGGAAACAAAAAGCACATTCCTGCTGATGTTCCTCACTGTAGGTTTTTCCGGACTCAGCCTGATGGCGTTCATTATGTCCTTGAAGTTCACATAACCGATAATCCGGTTGATGTCATTCCCCTCAACAATAGGGTATCTGGTGTGATGGTGTATGTGCGCCTCGACGAGGGCCTGGTTGAGAGACATGTCAGCCGACAGGTATTTTATTTCATCCTTCTTCACCATCAGCTCCGCAACTGTAACATCTTTTACATTTATGGTGTTTGTGATGATTTTCTCCTGCGCCCTGTGGATTTTATTCTTTATGACTGCGGATTTCGCAATTCCGAGAATCGTCTTCACCGGATCGGAAATCTGGTCGATGCCGGTCAGTCCGAGGCCTGCAATCTTAAGTATCAGTCTTGTTGAATAACTGAGCAGCGCAACCGCAGGATATGCAAGGTGGGAGAAAATATTGATTACGGGATAGAGCAGGAGGATTGTCTTCTCGGGATTCCTGAGTCCGACGCTTTTCGGAACCAGCTCTCCGAAAATTATGGATATGTATGTGACCGATGTCACTATGAAAACCATGGATATCTGATATGCGTAGGCTTCGAAAATGTGCATCTTTTTCAGGATAATGCACAGGTCATCCGCAAGAATTACGCCGCCGAAGGCTCCAGATATTATGCCGATCAGCGTGATCCCCACCTGGATGGACGACAGGATTGTATCCGGTTCGTTCATCATTTTCAGGACTTTTGCGGCGTTCCTGCTGCCGCTGGCCTGTAAGCCTTCAAGGATTTCCCTTCTGGATGAGACAAATGCGATCTCCGTCAGGGCGAAGAGCCCGTTAATGAAAATCAGAATGAATATTACGATTATTTCCATAAGATTTAATTCACTGGTTTTAGTTTTTCAGATTCCAAATGCCCGAGTGACCGGGTTTAAGAAAAGGACAAACTAAAGTTTGAACTCCAACTTAATTGCGAATAAATAAAAATACTCCCGAACTTTCGCATTTCCGAACTTTAGAACTTCTACTTTGTGCCTTCGTGCCTCCGTGGTTATTCTTTTGAATCGCGTGCTGGCTGGAAGATCCGCTTCAGGTGCACCTGCAGGAGGCTTATTTCCGCCGGGGTCACGCCGTCGATCCTTGACGCCTGCGCAAGCGTGCCGGGAAGTATTTTGGAAAGCTTCAGCCTCGACTCGTTCCTCAGGCCCGTTATCGCATCATAGTTGAAATCCTTCGGAATCTTCCAGAGTTCGAGTTTCTGGAGATTTTTCACCGACCTCAGTTCCCTTTCGATATAGCCTTCGTAATGGGATGAAATTATAAGTTGCCTTAAAATCCTCCTGTCCTCGTGCGATGACAGGTCGAGACAGGGCAGGGGGAAATCCAGTTTTTGAGGGACGATTCCACCAAGCGCTTTCAGGCGGCCGTGGATTGTCTGGTTCTCGTATTTTTCCGTGCGGAACTTCTGGTCCATTTCCGTGAGCCGGTTGAAATAAGCGGTGAATTTTGCGAACTTCGCAGACGGCAGCAGGCCGACGCTGTGGGCGAGTGGGCAGAGGCGTATGTCCGCATTGTCCTGCCTCAGCATTAGCCTGTATTCCGCGCGGCTTGTGAAGAGACGGTACGGTTCGACAATCTCCTTTGTCACAAGGTCGTCTATCATGACACCGATGTAGCTGCTTTCCCTGCCGAGTTCAACCGCTTCCAGGCCCGCTGCGAATCTCGCGGAATTCAGACCTGCGACAAGCCCCTGACCGGCAGCCTCCTCATAACCGCTTGTCCCGTTGATCTGCCCTGCGAGGAAAAGGTTCGGCCATTTTTTCACTGCAAGACTGCGGGACAGCTGGTCGGGGTGGACGAAGTCGTATTCAATGGCGTAGGCGTATCTTGAGATCACGGCGTTTTCGAGTCCGGGGATGGAATGAAGCATCTGGACCTGGACTTCGGGGGGCAGGCTTGTCGATATCCCGTTGATGTAGTATTCTTCGGTGAATTCGCCTTCAGGTTCGAGGTAGAGCAGGTGGGTTTCATGGTGCGGGAAACGGATGACCTTGTCCTCGAATGAGGGGCAGTATCTCGTCCCTATCCCTGAAATGACGCCCTGGTAGAGAGGGGATTTGTCGAGGTTGTTCTTGATTATCTCGGAAGTTGCAAGCGTACTTTTCACAAGGTGACAGGGCATATGCCTTTTGACGGCTCTCGGAAACGCCAGGTCTTCCGGGAAATAACTGAAATACTCGTCCGGGGAATCGCTCTCCTGCACAATCATTTTCCCGAAGTCGATTGTTTTTGCGAGAACTCGCGGCGGTGTACCGGTTTTCAGGCGGCCGAGCCTGATGCCGAGTTGGGCGGCCAGTGATTCGGAAAGGCTGCATGAGGGAGGGTCTCCGGCCCGGCCCCCGGGATAGTTTAAAAGTCCGTAATGGAGTTTTCCGGAAAGGAAAGTTCCCGTCGCGACAACTGCGCTTTTGCATTTGAAGGTTTCATTGAACCTTGTCGTCACACCGCAGATTTTGTCGCCGTCGGTCAGGAAACCGCTGGCTTCCGCCTGGTGGATTATGAGGTTCTCGGCTTTTTCCAGTTCGAATTTCATGGCCTTCTGATAGCATACCTTGTCGCACTGGGAACGCGGAGACCATACGGCCGGGCCTTTCCCGCTGTTCAGCATCCTGAACTGTATGGAGGCTGCGTCGGTTATCTTTCCCATTCCGCCGCCGAGGGCGTCGATTTCCCGGACAACCTGCCCCTTCGCAATCCCGCCGACGGCGGGATTGCAACTCATCTGGGCGATATGGTCCATGTTTATGGTGAGGAGAAGAGTCCGTGCGCCGAGTCGCGCAGAGGCGAGTGCAGCTTCACAGCCGGCATGGCCGCCGCCGATTACAACAACATCATAGTCGTATTGAATTGAAGACATGGGAAACGTCCTAGCAATAAACTAAATTTGAGCGTAGCCTTTTTTCAGGAATTCAGAAGTCAGAAGCCAGAATTCAGAATAAAATTCGAACTCTAATCGGGATTTATTCTGACTCCTGACTCCTGTCCGCCGCGGCGGACTGACTGCTTATGCAATTAGTCCAGCAATCGTGGAATATATAATTATCGGCGGTTTTTGCCAGAGAATTGGAGAAACAAAGAAGGGAATGTGCTTGGAATAACAATCAATTGAAGCTCGCTGCTCAAGTTTTTTTCGGTTTCGACGGAAGGGGGCTCCCTGAACCCAGAGCTTCAAGGTCGGCCGCAAATTCCGCCGCAGTCGAGTAGCGATCGTCGGGACGCTTGGCAAGAGAGCGGGCTATGACGTGATCGATGTCCTCCGGCAGGCTGGGATTGAGCTGCCGCACCGATACAAGTTCCGCCTGCATCACCTTGATTCCGATGGAGGTGACACTTTCACCAGGGAACGGAAGCTCTCCTGTGCACATCCAGTAGAGTATTGAGCCCAGCGAGAACAGGTCGCTACGCCCATCGACCGCAGAACCGGTGAACTGCTCCGGCGACATGAAGGCCGGGGTGCCGAGGAGCTGACCTGTCAGGGTCAGACTCGACCCTGCGAGCTTTGCGACACCGAAATCGGCGATTTTCAGGATGTCGCTCCGGGTCACCAGAAGATTTGCCGGTTTGATGTCGCGGTGAATGACATTCCTCTGGTGTGCGTAGTCGAGGGCCCGCGCCGCCTGCGCGAGAAGGTTCATGCAACGCTTGAACGGAAGGCGTTCTCCGGACATGAGCTTGTCCAGGGTCGTTCCCTCCACGAATTCCATCACCATCGCGGGATACCCGTCTTTGTCCTCGGTGAGGTCGTAGACGGTTACAATTCCCGAATGCAGCATCTGTCCGGCGGCCTTTGCCTCCTGCATGAAACGCTGTTTGT
>JBAZRS010000048.1:0-10184 GCA_041662825.1 Victivallales bacterium
GGAATATCCTCGGGGCGTCGCTTCCCATGTTGAGCCCTGAAATGGCGCCTTTGAGCGACTGGTTCGCATCCGGCGTACGTCTGCCGTTGATCCAGTCCAGGGCTACTATCCCGGATTCGCCGATCGGTATTTTCGCGGCCGCTTTCGAGAGTTCGGGGATTAAGCTGTGATGGACGGATTCGATAATCTTCTCTCTTGCGCTTTCGGATTTTATTTCGGAGGCGAGAGCGTTTTTCAAAGGCCACATGAGGACATTCCTGTACCAGGCGTAGAGGTCGCCGAAAGCCGACTGTCCGGCCTCCATCCCGAGCATGCCCGGAACGATGGAACCGTCAACCTGGCCGCATATCCCGCGGATGAGTTTTTTTCCTGCCTTTTCCATCGGTGCAATCAGCATGTCGCATGTCGAAGTCCCCATCACCTTGCTCATGATGTAAGGCTTGATCTGACCGCCCACCGCGCCCATGTGTGCATCAAACGCCCCTACTCCGACTACAACGTTTTCCGGGAGGCCGAGTTTCTGCGCCCACGCATGGGAAAGTGTACCGGCGACGCAGTCGGAAGTATAGGTGTCGCAGTACAGACGGCTACGCACCCCTTTCAGGGCCGGATCGAGTTTTGCGAAAAATTCCTCAGGGGGAAGCCCCGCGAAAGACCCGTGCCACATCGCCTTGTGGCCTGCGGAACATCTGCCGCGCTTGAGAGTCAGTGGATTTGTGTCTCCGGTGAGGACTGCCGGGATCCAGTCGCAGTGTTCAACCCAGGAAAACGCGGCCGACCTTACTTTCTTGTCGGCCCTTAAAGTATGGAGCACTTTCGCCCAGAACCATTCGGACGAGTAGATTCCGCCGCTGAACTTTGTGTAGTCCTCGAATTCACCGCTGTGTGCGAGGGCGTTGATCTCATCCGCCTCTTTTATTCCGGTATGGTCTTTCCAGAGGATGAACATGGCGTGCGGATTATTCTTGAATTCGTCGAGGAGTGCAAGAGCCGTGCCATCCCTGTCTACGGCAACCGGGGTCGAACCTGTGGTGTCAACAGAAATCCCCCTGATGTTTTTTGCGACATTCGCACCGGCTTTTTTCAGGGCCGCCTTGACGGTGGATTCAAGACCTTCAATGTAGTCCAGGGGATGCTGCCTGAACTGGTTCTCCACAGGCACGCAGAATTTGCCTTCCTGCCAGCGGCGGTAGTTGTGAACCGAACTTGCGATTTCCTTCCCGTCCGCCGCATCTACTATCAGGCATCTCACGGAATCCGTTCCATAATCCAGGCCGATTACATATTTTTCATTAGACATATCCGTCCCCCTTTTATTCAGTTATCGGTGATCGGTGATCAGTGATCGGTGATTAAAACCAGTTATTCAATAAGAAATAGAAAAAAAGGTTTTATGAATTTATTCTGATACTGATTACTGCCCACTGATAACTGATTACTGATTTTACAGAACTGCTAATGTAAACCACTCCCATAAAATTTGCCAGAATACTGCGAGGGAACCTCTGAAAATTCATATTGGAAGCATTGTGGAAGAGGTTTGGCCGGAAAAACGCAGGAATTCCCGGCAAATCAAAGAATCCGCTTGTTTTTTCATTATAATACACTAAATATATGCGAAATTAATTTGGGAGATCGGCCAATGGGCGCAACGCGTTTTGCGGAACTTAAGATTGACGGCAAAACCTTCAAATTTCCGATAGTTGTCGGAACTGAGGGGGAAAAAGCCATTGACATTTCAACGCTCAGGAAAGACACCGGCTATGTAACCCTTGATCCGAGTTTCGCCAATACCGGGGCATGTTGCAGCGAAATAACCTACATAGACGGCGAGTGCGGAATACTCAGATACCGCGGAATCCCCATAGAAGATCTCGCCGGCAAGAAACTTTTCATAGAAGTTGCATATCTCCTGCTGCATGGCGCCTTGCCCACGGAAGAGCAGTACAAACAGTTTTCAATCCTCCTGAACGACCATTCGCTCCTGCACGAGGACATGCGGCACTTCTTCGACGGATTCCCCAGAGGTTCCCATCCGATGCATATCATGTCCACCATGATCAACTCTATGGCCACTTTCTATCCCAATGTCGACACGCTTTCCCTAAGCGAGGATATCGACATCACCGCCACAAAACTGATTTCAACGTTCAGGACGATGGCCGCTTTCGCATACAAGAAGTCAATCGGCGAACCGCCCGTCTATCCCAGGTCGGATCTTTCATATTGTGCAAATTTCCTGAACATGATGTTCGATTCCCCGGTCAAACCGTACAACCTCGATCCGGAAATAGTCGAGATAATGAACATGCTCCTGATAATACACGCCGATCATGAGCAGAACTGCTCTACGACCACCGTACGCACCATAGGAAGCGCACAGGTGAACCTCTATGCGACCATCTCGGCCGGGGTGAGCGCCCTGTCAGGCCCATTGCACGGCGGTGCAAATCAGGCCGTCATAGAAATGCTTAAAAAAATACGTTCCGGCGGATACTCGGCGTCTCAGTACATCGAGATGGCGAAAAACAAGAACAACCCGTTAAAGCTTATGGGGTTCGGGCACAGGGTCTACAAGAGCTACGACCCCAGGGCTAAAATAATCAAGGAGGCCACAGGCAGGGTTTTGAAAAAGCTCAAGGTGAAGGACGATCTTCTCGACATAGCGATGGAACTCGAGGCGAAAGCCCTTTCCGACAGCTATTTCGTAGAGAAAAAACTTTATCCGAACGTGGATTTCTACAGCGGGATATTGTACAGGGCCCTCGGATTCCCGACCAACATGTTCACGGTCCTCTTCGCCCTCGGAAGACTGCCCGGCTGGATCGCCCACTGGAAGGAAATGGTCAGCGACACCAGCAGCAAAATAGTCCGCCCGCGCCAGATATACACAGGCAGAACCCTGACTCATCTGGAATAACAACAAACCCGAATGCATCATTTCCAATATGAAATCAAATACATCAGGCAGAGGGGAACTGGAAGCTAAAATCAGCGAAGCCCTCATTAACTTTGAAAAAGAATATATGGGGCGTGGCCCGCTTGAGGCAAAGACATATATTTTTGACGATATAGTCTTAGTCAGGCTCAAGGGAGTCCTGACAAAAGCCGAGCATCAGCTGGCGGGGGCCTGCCAGAACAGCAGCGAGGGAAGGGATCTTATAAAGAAGATGCGGCAGACGCTCATCGAAAAAGCCAGACCTCTTCTTGAGGCCGTGATAGAGGACATCATCGGGCTTAAGGTTTTAAGCCTGCATACGGATATAAGCACCGTCACAGGCGAAAGGATTATTATTTTCACTTTGGCCGAGAATGCAAAATTTAATTGACCGGCTCCGGAAATATCCTTTTTAAAAAAATCAATTATTTTACTTGCAGAAAAACAAATTATTGATAGATTGTGTGACAATTGCAGAATTACGGGGGGCTCGTTATAAGCGGGCCTGCCGAAAGTTAGGCCTTTCATAAGAATCTTATGGCAGGTCTTTTTGCATTTTTAGCAGCTTTGAGTCAGGTTTCAGAGTCTATAAAATTATAGAAGCTGAATTGAAAAAGGGCTGGGATCCGCAGAATATTTGCGGCTCCCAGCCCTTTTTTATTGTCCCTAATCAAAATAAAGGAGAATGATAATGGAAGAAAGCAGTATTCAGCCTCTTGCGAAAGCGCTCAATGACGACATTGCAAGTTCAGATAATTGCGCATTCGGACTCTTGTCACGAAAGGGAAGAAGGATATTTTTCCCTTCAAAAGGAATACTTGGACAGTCTGCAGAGGCCAAGAAAACCGAAATAAATGCCACGATAGGAACGGCTTTCGAGGAAGACGGATCGCCTCTTTGCCTAGAGTGCATAGAGGAACTCATCAACCTCCCCTCCCAGTCCTTGCTATATACGCCAAGCTACGGTTTAACGGAACTTCGCGAGCGCTGGAAGGAGATGATTTATGAAAAAAACCCCTCTCTCGGGAAGAGGGAAATAAGCCTGCCGGTTGTCACCGGCGCACTCACCCATGCGCTAAGCGTATCCGCATATCTATTTGCCGACGAAGGCGATAAAATAATACTGTCCGATCTCAACTGGGACAATTACGAGCTGATTTTCGGACAAGGTTTTGGCGCAAACCTTGAGACTTACAAGACATTTGCGGACAATGCATACAACATCGGCGGGTTAAGGGAAAAGCTTATGGCGCCAGGGGATAAAAAAATACTCCTCCTCAATTTTCCGAACAACCCCAGCGGATACACGCTTACAGAACGGGAGGCGTTGGACTTGTGCGACACCCTCAAAACTGCGGCGGAAAGCGGAAAACATATCGTTGTGATATTGGATGACGCCTATTTCGGGCTGGTTTACGAAAAAGGCGTATTCAAGGAGTCACTGTTCTCCCATCTCGCAGATATTCACAGGAACATTCTTGCAGTGAAGCTGGACGCCCCGACCAAGGAAGACTACGTCTGGGGTCTTAGAATCGGATTCATGACTTTCGGTATCAGGAATTCCAGCGCGGCCCAATACAAGGCGCTGGAAGCAAAAGCCGCAGGCGTAGTCCGTGGCGGCATATCAAATTGCTCAAGTATCGGACAGCATATGCTTTTAAAAGCCTTCTCCAATTCCTCCTACAGTTCCCAAAAGGAAAGCAAATATGAAATTCTCAAAAAGCGATATTTGAAAATCAGGGAAATACTTGCCGCACATCCTGAATATCGGGAGTCTTTTGTTCCCGTCCCTTTCAATTCCGGCTATTTCATGTGCGTGAAACCCCTGGGAGCGGATGCTGAAGCGGTCAGGAAAGATCTCATCGAGTCATACGGAACCGGGGTGATTGTCCTGTCGGGACTGATTCGAATCGCATTTTCCGCCGTCCCGTACGGGAAGCTCGAGCTTCTGTTTTCCAACATTGATTCGTCAATAAGAAAAATCAAATGAAAAACCTGCCCCGGCTTTTTAAAAACAATCGTCAATGGGCTTCTAAAATCACAGAAGTCAATCCTGACTTCTTCCGTAACCTGAAAAACCAGCAGTCCCCTGAATATCTGTGGATCGGGTGTTCCGACAGCCGGGTTCCCGCCAACGAGATAGTCGGATTGCTTCCGGGAGAACTGTTCGTCCACAGGAACATCGCCAATCTGGTGATTCACACCGACATGAACTGCCTTGCGGTTCTTCAATACGCGGTGGATATCCTCAAGGTCAAGCACGTGATCGTCTGCGGACACTACGGGTGCGGCGGGGTAAAGGCGGCAATGGAAAACCGGCCGCACGGCCTGGTGGACAATTGGCTCCGGAACATACGTGACACCTGGCGCAGAAACCGGGCAGAACTAGAAATAATCCCGGACGAATACGGGAGAAGTAACAGATTGTGTGAACTGAATGTGTGCGATCAGGTCATCAATGTCGGCAACACGACGATCATGCAGGATGCGTGGAGACGCGGGCAGAAAACGACTGTTCACGGCTGGATATATGATCTTGCAGACGGATTGCTGAGGGATTTGGGCGTATGCATATCCTCACTAGAGGAACTGAACAATCTTCAGAAAGAAAAATAAATACAGGAGAATCAAATGTCGTCAAAAAACAGAAAACTGAATGACTGGGTTTCCGAAATCCGGAAAATGTGTGAACCGGATTCCGTCTACTGGTGCGACGGGTCAAAGTCCGAATATGACAATATGATTAAATTGATGGTTGATTCAGGTCTGGCAACGCCCCTGACAAAACGCCCGGGAAGTTACCTGTTCCGCTCGGATCCATCCGATGTGGCCCGCGTCGAGGACCGCACATATATCTCATGCAGGAACAGGGAAGACGCCGGTCCAACGAACAACTGGATGGAACCGGACAAGCTCAAGGGCATCATGAAAGACCTCTACAGGGGCTGCATGAGGGGAAGAACCCTGTTCGTAATTCCGTTCAGCATGGGGCCTGTAGGATCTCCGATTGCCAAAATAGGAGTGGAAATAACCGACAGCCCGTACGTCGTAGTCAACATGCACATCATGACACGTGTTGGGAAAAAGGTTCTTGATGTTCTTGGAAAAGACGGAGAGTTCATCAAATGTCTTCATTCAGTTGGCAAACCGCTTGCAGACGGCGAAAGCGACAACGGAGTCTGGCCATGCGCCCCCATAGAAAAGAAATTCATTTCACATTTCCCAGAAGAGGACACTATCTGGTCCTTTGGTTCGGGCTATGGCGGGAATGCGCTACTCGGCAAGAAGTGCCTGGCTTTGAGAATAGCCTCGGTCATGGCCCGCAGGGAAGGCTGGATGGCGGAACACATGTTGATACTTAGACTGACAAATCCGGCGGGCAGGATATTCCATATCGCCGCCGCCTTCCCCTCCGCTTGCGGTAAAACCAATCTTGCCATGCTCCGGCCAACTATCCCGGGATGGAAATGCGAATGCATCGGAGATGATATCGCATGGATGAAGCAAGGATCCGACGGGAGACTCCGCGCCATAAATCCTGAAGCAGGCTTCTTCGGAGTCGCTCCTGGAACCAGTTACAAGTCAAATCCGATGGCTATGGAATCGATTAAGGAAAACACGATATTCACGAACTGTGTATTGACGGACGACGGGGATGTCTGGTGGGAGGATATGGGAGTGCCGTGCCATCACGGGATAGACTGGAAGGGACGCGAATGGACTCCGGAAAAAGGGGAGAAGGGAGCGCATCCGAACGCCCGCTTCACGGCACCTGCCACACAGTGTCCCACAATTTGTCCCGACTGGGAGGATCCGGCGGGAGTTCCTATCGACATATTTATTTTCGGCGGGCGCCGGACTTCCGTTGTCCCCTTGGTGATTCAGTCGTTTGACTGGGATCACGGGGTTTACCTTGGTGCGACATCCGCATCCGAACCTACCGCGGCCGCCCTTGATGTCAAAGGCAAGATCCGCAGGGATCCGTTTGCCATGCTCCCGTTCTGCGGCTATAACATGGGAGACTATTGGAATCATTGGTTTAAAATGGGGGATAAGCTCGGAGACAAGGCTCCTAAGATATTTTACGTCAACTGGTTCCGTAAAACAGCCGATGGGAGGTGGCTTTGGCCAGGATTCGGAGAAAACAGCCGTATCCTCAAATGGATCTGCGAGAGGATTGAAGGGAGAGCAGGAGCAAATAAAACCCCGGTCGGCCTGATGCCTTCCAAAAACGATTTGGACTTGGAAGGACTTACCGTGAATGATTCGGATATTTCTGAACTTCTGAGCGTGGACCCTGCAAAATGGGCTGCGGAAATCCCTGAAATAGAGGAATTCATCTCCGGTTTCGGGGAACATCTGCCGGCAAGAATGAAAATCCAGGTTGAAAAGATGAAAAAAAGACTGGAATGACGAGGAAATAGTCGTCGGCTGAAGCGATAACATATTTGAGTCTGCAAATATATTATTACTTGATTTTTTCAGCTTCAATAGTAACTGTAAACGCCCCTTTTTACTTGTTAAGGGGGTTCGCATTTTATGATTTTCAAATTTATAAATTTCGGAGATATTTATTTATGATGGGATGTCATTTGGGTAATTTTTTCCAGGTCTCTGTGGCCGGAGGTTCATATCAGGAAGGACTCACATCGGTAGTCCAGGGGGTTCCGCCGGGAATGCTCCTTTCGGAACAGGAGATCTACGGGGATCTGCTTCTCAGGAAGCCGGGTGCGGACGAGCTTTCGTCTCCTCGCAAAGAACCCGATCTCCCGATCATCTACACGGGCCTCAACTCGTCCGACACAATTGAGAACGCAGGAAATAAAAACCACACTAATGGGACTCCTCTCACAATCCTCATCCCGAACCTCGACAGGCATGACATCCATGTCTGGCAGTACCAGAGCACAAACAGGACCCCTCGCCCCGGACACGCATCTTACGCCTCATTCATGAAATACGGCCCCGATGATGATTCAATCGGCGCCGGAATATTCAGCGGCCGCTATACCGCGACAATCGTCTCCGCCGGTTACGTGGCAAAAAAAGTCCTGAAGGCCTGCGGAATTGAAGTCTTCTCATATATAAAGGAGATGGCGGGCGTAAAATGCGGCGACGTCGATTATGCAAAAACCCTGAAATTCACAAACTCCTTCAAGAAGATGCGCCGCGACCTTGACCCGTTCTACCAGGAAATCTATGTCAAGAAACGCGTCACCATGGACATGCGCTTCCTTCAGAAGGCGATGATCTTCGCCCAGATAGAAAAGGAAATCGACGAGATCAGGGCGAAAACCCCGAAAATGGATTTGAAGACCGTATTGAAAAAGTACGGGGTGCATCAGGTCGTAAACTGCCCGGATTTCGACGCCTCCGAAGAAATGCTTGCAGCATGCAACAAGATCACTGCAACCGGAGATTCTTCCGGCGGCGTTGTCGAAGTTGTCGCCCTCGGCGTACCTGTCGGACTCGGTGAACCGCTCTTCAAGAAACTCGATGCCGAACTCGGAAGGATGCTCGGAATCGGCGCCGTCAAGGGTGTCGAAATAGGTGCGGGATTCGCAGTCAAGGACATGACAGGAATACAGTCGAACGACGCGATGAAGGCAGTAAAGGGGAAAGTCACTTTCCTGAGCAACAACGCAGGCGGAATCACGGGCGGACTTGCCACCGGTCAGCCCATTGTCGCAAGGGTCACGGTGAAACCGACACCCACAATTGACAAAAAACAGGTCACCATTGACAAATACACCCTGGAGAATAAACCGCTCGCAGCGATCACCCGCCGCGATCCGACAATTGTCGGCCGCATATGGCCTGTCGCTGAAAACTATACCGCCATCGTCCTTCTGGATTATCTGATCGCACATTACGGGTACCAGACTTTGAAAGAAAAATTTTCTGACAAGAAGTGAGCCTTGTCAGAAAATTTATTATGCCCAATAAAAATAAAATCAAGAAGAAATCAGCCCCCCATTCCCTTTCCTGCGGGAATTTCACCGCGCTGACTCCCGACGTGATTGTCTCGGCGGTGGAAAAGGCGACCGGAAGGACACTTGCCGGATTCACGCACCCACTCAACAGCTACATAAACCGGGTATATGAACTTCAGACGGCCGACCGGGAACGCATCATCGCAAAATTCTACCGGCCCGGACGCTGGACGAAAAAAGCGATTCTCGATGAACACAATTTCGTAATCGAGTGCGAGGCAGAGGAAATACCGGTTGTCGCACCGTCAAAACTTAAGGACGGGAAAACCGTCGGGGAAATTGACGGCATATTTTTCGCAGTTTACCCGAAGAGGCATGGCAGCATATGGGAGCAGTCCAGCGAGGACGACTGGAAACGGCTTGGACGGGTTATCGCCCGCGCCCACATTGTCGGAAGCCGCAAGGAGGCGAAACACCGGATGCAGCTTCATCCCGAAGAGACAACTTCAGTAGATATCGCCCAGCTGATTGACGGCAATCATGTCCCGCCGAAATACCTTGAATCTTTTGCCTCCGTAAGCGATCAGCTCCTGGAGCTTATCCTTCCACTTTTCGACGACTTCGAGTATATCCGGATCCACGGCGACTGCCATTCCAAGAACATCCTCCACAGGCCGGATGAAGGCCTTCTCCTCATCGACTTCGACGACATGCTCATGGGGCCGCCGGTCCAGGACATGTGGATGCTCCTTCCGGGACACGTTCTCGATTCGCAAATGGAACTCGACCTGATGATAAAGGGATATAACGAATTCAGGGAGTTCGATGAACGCAGCAAAATCCTCATCGAACCTCTCCGCGCAATGAGGATGCTTTATTTCCTGGACTGGATAAGCCGTCAGAAGGAAGACCCCTGCTTCAGCGCAAACTTTCCGAACTGGAGCAACGACTCCTACTGGTCGGACCAGGTGCGGGAACTCAACCAGCAACTCCAGAACATCAAAGAATATATTGCACAAAATGACGCAGAGTAATGCCCCGCGGATTAGTCTCGGGCAGATTGCCCGAGTTACTTATTGGAAAAAACACAATATCCTATACGAAAAGGTCAATTAAGTCGGTGATAGTCCGTGGCTAAAATTCTTAAGAAATCCAAAGCGGTTTTTCTGGACCGGGACGGTACTGTCATCGAAGATCGCGGGCATTTGAAAGATCCGGAGCAAGTGGTCTTTTACGATTTCACTTTCAAGGCTCTGAAACTTCTGCAGAAAGATTATCTGCTTTTCATTGTCACAAACCAGTCTGGAATTGCA
>JBAZRS010000048.1:10194-15312 GCA_041662825.1 Victivallales bacterium
GAAGATGTCGAAGATGTGAACCGCCACGTGCTGAAAGTGCTTGAAGAAAATGGAATAAGAATAACAGAGCTTTATTACTGTCCCCACAATCGCGAAGACGCCTGCGAATGCATCAAGCCCAAACCGTATTTCCTCAACAAGGCCGCCGTCAAATATGGGATCAATCTTTCAGAATCCTATGTGATCGGTGATCATCCGCATGATGTTGAGTTCGCCCTGAACGCCGGAGCGTCCGGAATTTTCGTATTGACAGGTCACGGCTCCAAGCATCTCGATGAAGTCCGTGAGGACTGGTCTGTAGCCGCAAACCTTCTTGAAGCCGCAGAGATGATATTAAAGAAGTAGCACAGACATTCCTGTCTGTAGTTAAAATTTCATTTTCAACTATAGGATTTTAGCATCCACTAAATCATGCAAAGCGCTTTTTCAACAGAGTCGGCGGTGACCTCGTAAGTCCTGCCGTCGATCCGCTTCACTCCGCGGTGGACACTGGGCAAAACTCCGCGTGACACAAGTTCAAGGCGCATTGTGACAGGCTTCTTAACTTTATACGGTTTGAATTTTTTGCAGTTCTTAACCGCTTCAGCTGCCCCTTTGAAAATCAGCTCATGGGCTTTTTCCTTTGTCAAAAGGCATGCGCCTTGCGCTCCTAAGCCTCTCTTGACCTGTACAGTCATGATGCCTTTCAAAATTTTGGATGCCTCAGCGCATGTGAAGTCATCTCCGCTCACCATGATGACTGGAACGTCATGGTCTCCTGCAATCCCGGCATCAATCGCTATTTCCCCGGACTTCTGGCCGTTCATCCAGAAATTTTGCCATCCCACAGAGCTCATGGTGTGCTCAAGCACTCCACCTTCTGTTCCGGCCATGGCGTGATAACCCAGGAGAATAACACCGTCGGTAGAGTCTATATACGGAAGTCTTTCCTCTGAAGTGCCCTGGACATATTCCGCGCCGGGATCGAGATCCTCCCATATTATATTGAATCCGGTGCAGTGGGCGTCTCTTACAATCACACGTTTCGCACCGCCCGAGAGGCAGCCTCTCACACATGCGTTAATTTCCATTGTCATCAGCTTCCTGCCCTGCTGATAGTCAGGCTCGGAATTCATAACCTGGGATTTGCGGCATATCCCGCTTATCCCCTCCATGTCCGTCATGATCAGTATATTCATAATTCAAAAACCCCCTATGCTTTTTCTGAAATGTGAATATATCGTCACTAGAACCAATTGCAAAACTTACGCCACATGACGGCGGCGGGTTATCACTTCGTCCTGGACTTCTTTGCCCACATTCACAAATACGGCGGAAAAACCACCTATCCTGACAGTCATGCCTGCATGCTCCTCGGGGTTCTTCTGGGCGTCAATGAGTTTTTCGACATCCGTGACATTCCCCTGGAACATCTGCCCTCCGGTTTTGAAGAAGACACCAAGAAGGTTTCTCACGACATCGAATTTGGCGTAGGACGGATCAATGTCCCATATATGGCTTGCGCCGCCGGAAAAACGCTCAATCGGAACGGTGTTCGCAGAAAGCATCGCCGTTGTGACGCCTTTCGTCATGGCGCACGACTGCGGTGTTATGCCCTGCGCTATCGGTGTTCCAGCAAGCCGCCCGTCCGGGGAGGCGCCAACTGCCGCGCCTGTGGGAGCAGCCATCATAAATGTCATTATCATGGGTTTGACTTTACCACCGAGCCGGTTTGTATATCTTTCGTAAGAGGCGCAGACATCGGCGGTGAGTCTCGCCATCATTTCATCCGCCTCTTTGTCCCCCTGTCCGTATTTGGGCAGAGACGCAAGCTTGCGCCGCAGCGGCTCCTGTCCGGCGAAATTGTTTTTCAGCGCATCAAGAAGCGCGGAGGCTGTCACAAATTTCTTCCTGAATACAGCCTCGCGGATTGCGGACAGGCTGTCCGCGCTGTTCGGGATGCCAAGGGGTGTGGAGCCGTAATCCTCATAGCGTGCACCGCCGTCATTGATCACCCTGCCCTTTTTTATACAGTCGTCAACCTGACTCGATACCAGGAAGAGCTGACGGAACTTGACGCTCTCCTCGCAGTAAATGTCAAGGCGTTTGAAAGTCAGGGTCAGGATTCTGTCAAGCTCGGATACAAATGCCTTGTAAAACTCTTCAAAGGACTTATAACCGGACAAATCCTTTTCCAGATGCGGCAGGACTTTTTTCCCCGACATCAGGCATGCACCGCCAGTCATGACATATTCCAGAACTTTTCCGACGTTGAAAAATCCTGTGAACAAGAGATCACCGTTCATGGCGAAAGGGGAAATCTCCATGCAGCCGCCGCACATGTACATATTGGCATCATTGGCGGGGATATGCCCGTCGCGCGTAATCGCCTTGACGATCTCGTCATCATTGAGAATCTGCGCCCTGTTTCCGCCATGCAGAAGATAATTGGCGGAGAGGTCAGTCAACCATTCGGGTGCGTCATGCGGGATTCTTATATATACAGACGGATGTGTAAGCTCACCCATGGAGCTTATAGACTCAACCATTATCCTGGTGAGCGGATTGGCGGCGCAGGAGCCGTCAGGATGCGAACCTCCGACAACAATCGTCTCCACATGTCCGTCAGCCCCCCAGCAAAGTCGTTCATGGAAACGGATGAAAAGTTCGTCGACAACTTCACGCGCGGAGGCAAGGCTTTGCACTCCGCTTTCAAGATCCTTTTCCAGATAAGGCCAAAGGAAATAATCAAGGCGTCCTGGGCCGTTGCCGCCATATGGATTCTCGAAGATGGTCGCAAGATATGAGAAATGAAATGCCTGGACAGCCTCACGGAAATTGCGGGCTCCGGAGCGCGGGACTCGTTTGCATATTTCGATACTTTCCAGTAGCCCCTTTTTTCCCGAAGCGGAGACTGATGAGAGTTTTGACTCAAGGGCTTTAACGTGTGCGTCGGCCCAGTCAAGGACAGACTGAAGGCATATCCTCATGCATTCCAGTTCAATTTTCCCTTTCTCATCAGCCTTTGGCAAAGCGGCTTCAATCCTCTTAAAAATCCCTTCTATACCAGAATTGACAACCCAGTCCCAGTGCCAGCCGATATGGGCTGGCGCCCCGCCGATCGGGGAAACCCAGTATTTCCCTCCGCCATTCTCTCCAACATAATCAAACCCAGCCAGCTTTATGATTTCCGGAAGCTCATTTTCAATTCTTCTGAGATAATTAAACCCCATGTCGAATTCGCTCCAGCGAGAGTTGTCCCAGGGCTGATTCTTGCAATGATAAATCTGTCCTGTCAAAAAGGATCGGTCAAAAACGCGCACAGGCTCGTTTTTCAGCTCGTATGCGAAACTTAAAGCCTGCCTGCGACGCAAAGGCTCATCCTTGTAAATTTCAAAAAACGCCTTTGTGCGGTTGACCATGCGTGGGCTAGGCTCGGTGTTCAGCGCACGTTCTTTCGCAGCTCGAAGGAATTCACTGATACGGGGGCTCATCGAAATATTGAATTCTGTCTTACTCATATCGCAACACCTTGTTTAAATATTATTTTCTGATGTTATATTTTGATATTATATATTGTAAAGCAACTGCAGCAAATATTGAAATACTATTATAAATAGTGATAAATTATGAAACTTGACAGGAAAGAGCCGATAAAGTGGCTGTTCTATTTTCAGGCGGAGCCAAGACACTACATTCCAAGGATGATATTTCCCGGGACACATGAAATTGAAATCATTTTAAGCGGGAAAGGCGTCTTCTGGCATAACGGTAAAAGCTACGCCGTGTCAGCAGGAGACATGGTCTGGTATTACCCCGGAGAGAGAGTAGAGGCCGACGGGGATGTGTCTGAACCGTATCACACCTGTGTCATATGGTTCGGTGTTGAAAAGCCTCCCGCCCACCGGCCTCCCTTTTTCTCAAAATGGAAAAGCGTTGCCGATGCGCTGGTTTTATGCAGACAGGCGCAGAGGCTCCTGAGTCCCGGGCAAAACATCCCCCTTGAAACTTGGGAAGCCCTGTGGAACAGAATATACTGGGAGGCTCTGCAATGTGAACATACCCTGCATACGGAGGCCGGAAACCCGGCGGTGAGGAAGGCCCTTGACTATATTGAGGGCAACCATTCAGGGGCAATCACAGTGGAAGACATAGCACGCGCAGCTGGAGTCAGCGCACCGCATCTGCATCTTCTCCTAAGGAACGTAACCGGGATGTCACCCATGAGACATGTTATAAAACTCAGGATGGAGGCGGCACGCAGCCTCCTTCTAGTCACAGAAAAAAGCGTCAAGGAAATCAGCGCGGAATGCGGTTTCAACGATGTGAACAATTTCTGCGTGTGCTTCAAGAAGAACTACGGAATGCCGCCGGGAGAATACCGGAAGCTAAGTGTTAAGTTTTAAGTGTTAAGTTTTATGCAAAGCATCTGTCGTTCTTTGAAAACAATCTCCTGCTTTAAACTTAAAACCTGAAACTTAAAACCCAATTATACCCTCTTACTAATCATCTCGAAATAGAATAGAGACCCCAACGGGTTTATCCCGTTGGTGAATAAGATTGGGAGGCTAGGTCGAGTGCCACCTAGCCTCCCAATCTTATTCACCACCGACACAAGGTCGGTGGGGTCTAAACAATTATTTGACTATTAGTAATTCCTGCAAAACACATGTTTTGCATTTGGCTCAGTGAATCAATATTTCCCGTATTTATGCGCAGTCTCATACATTGCCAGGACATTTTCGAGAGGGGAGTTGTCCTGGAGGCAATGCGTCGGCGCAAAGCAGTAACCGCCTCCTGGCATCATTATATCCAAGATGTTCCTGCAATATTTCACAACCTCATCAGGTGTTCCTGTCGCCACCGGTCCGGCGGTGCTTATGCAGCCGTGGAAAGCAAGCCTGCCCCCGAACTTCTCCTTTAAATATCCTGGCGCCATGTTTTTCGCCTCCGGCTGCAACGTGTCGACCACCGATATGCCCATTTCAATGAAGTCTTCGTATGCCCAGCTGCTTGAACCGCAAGAGTGAATCATCACAGGTATATTGAAGCTTTTCGCCAGGTCGACAAAGCGCTGATGCAGCGGACGGATCTGCTGACGGAATAGCTCCAGGCTGATCAGCGGCGAGTTCTGGCTTC
>JBAZRS010000049.1:0-15237 GCA_041662825.1 Victivallales bacterium
ATAGGGATATTGTACAAAAAGAGGAATATCGCCTCTGAAAAATGAAACACAATTCTTCATAAAATCCCATATACTCCACTTTTTAGAAGGAATGTCATGTTCAAGATCTGTTTCCAATAATTTCAACCAGTTTTCAACCATTGTTTCCCATAACTCACAGAACTTATGTTTGTCTTGATTCTTATGTTTGCTGCAATCATCATAAAAATACCAACACTGTTCCGAAATAATTACCACAGTCTTATCATCCGAATCCCTCAAATCCCACAATCCGTCATCAAAAGTAAAATTGTCAATTTCACATTTTAAATATTTCCCTATCAGATTTGAAAGTTCTTGTCTGTGTTTTCTGTTATTCATATCTGACTCTAACGATGCGCCTCTGGAACCGAGCGGAGCGAGGTTCCCAGCAGGCGTACTAGTTATGATGTTTTATTTTTATCCTTCGATACTTCAAGAATGCCATGATCGCTCCCCAGGCAAAAAGAGCAGAAAATACCGCCCCCATTGCCAAACTTACTGGTAGACCAAAAACCTGCTCTTTCTTGATGAATACAAGATAAAGTACATATAGACAGCTATGTATGGTTTCTGCTGCTAACAAAGCCAATATTATAGCCACCAGCAAGAACGGCCAAGCTCTTCGTTCGCGTTGAGAATCCTTCTCGGTTTTGAGATTATTTATTTTATTCATATCTCGCATAACGTTTATGGCTCTGGCACCCGGCGAAGTCGGGTTGCCAGAAGCCGCACTGGTTGGGATTTAATCTCCTGACAATATTCTTAATACTTTTCCATTCTTGATATATGCTTCTAGAACCATATCCGAATTGTCTTCAAATTGATAATCAATGCTGAAATCATACTCTTCTTTTTCTTCGTCATTAAGGGGGTATGATATTCCTGAAAGGGAAAGACCTGTCTTGAATTCATTCTTCTTATATCCTTCGGTTTCCTCAGCGTATTCAGCTATTAGTTTTTCATACTGATTGATGTTGTCCTTGACTTCATCGATGATTTTCTGATCCGGCCTTGCTCCTTTTCGGTAAGAAATTGTCAATTGCTGACCGCCATATGTCCATGGCTCATTCTCAATTGGAGGAATTTGCAACTTCGGGCTTCGAATAATCGATATAATAACATAGACAACGTAGCCGATGGGAATCAAAAAAAGACTCAATACAAGAACAGCAAGTATCTCGTATTTATTCATTATTTCTCCTATCCCAACGCTAATGCTCTACTGAACGGCGCTTCGACGTTCAGTAAGAGCATTAGTTAGAATATAAATTTCTTTTCAATTGGCCATGCCAACAGGCACAGATTGACCACAATAATAATCACAATAGTCAAAGGAAAAACTATCGGTCGCTCGAAAAATACTATGAAGGATATTATGACAACTATTATTTCATCGACTAAGATAATTAAATAGGGTACTGTGTCCGGAACCATCTTTATTTTAGATTTGAGCTTCATGATAATTATCCCAAGGGCAAGAATAAACAACACAAAGGAAATCAGACCTATAAAAAATGAATTTGTCATTTCTAAATAATTAACCATGCTTTTGCCTGAACTTAAGTTTATCCATTTAATTTGTTCTATGGATCTATATGAAAAATATATCCATATAATAGAATTCATAATAAGCCAGCAGAGCCTTTCCGTTGAATATTCTTTTGGAAATATTTTCATATTCTAACCGTCATGCTCTGGCATCTGGCGAAGCCGGATTGCCAGTAGGCTCTTGGTTAGAGTTTATATACTTGTAGTTCAAATAATTTAAAATACGATAGGTTAAATATGGGATGCCAAGACTAAGAAATAGAGAACAAGGCATGATTATTAATGAATAGACCTTGATTGAGAAGTGAGCTTTCCACTTCTGGTCAAAGGGATTACCTGAAAAATGTTCAATAATAAAAAAGAGCAATATGCACAACACTATGCAGAAATGTTTGATAAACTCATTGGTATAATATCTGACAACCAAATAGGCTACACCTGCTGTATAAATATATAAACCTAACACCGGAATTAAGAATAGAATGCAATAATTATGATCTTTGATTAACGAGATAGTTGCCATACACAGGCCGAAAGCTATAAGTAATGCGGCAGGCACCCCTAATAAAACAGCCAATGACTTAATAATAATCTTGATTGTGTTTTGGCTCATAATTGTACTCTAACCTGCCTAGGCTCTGGTATCTGGCGAAGCCGGATTAACAGTAGCCTCTTGGTTAGGATTTATATTCTATTCTTTATATTTCTTAATAATATCATTTACAAGATCGCTATTTCCGACAATTGATTCATTGCCTTTGAAACGAGATACTTCCATATGTCCGTCATCAAAAACATCTATTTCTATCCTTTCGCCTGGAACGGTGATTGAAACAAGAATCGTGTCTGGTCGATGCCTACTTATAGTGAAAAAGATTGTTGCATCTTCAAGTCGTTGTAACAATTGATATAGGGGATGTATTTTCATTTATACTCTATTCCTAACGGTGTTTATGAGGAATTCCTCTTTTTCTTGAAAACCCGATATTATTTCTAACAATTCAAAGAGAACCATGCAATAAATATGCGTTGTTTTCGTTAAACTAATAAATATTAGCAAACAATTTCATCTTTTGCAGGGTTTTATCCGTGTTATATGGAATTCCATATAAGTAGGGAGAACAGTTATACGGTACAATATAAAACATGAAAGGCAAACTGAAATGGACGCTTACTCTTCAAAGCTGGTTGATTACGAGAAGTATCTAATCGCCAACAAGTTAGTGCCTGCCGACAAGAGCAAGTATTATTCCAATTGGGCCGACAAGTACCTTCATGGAATCAATTGAAAATCAGATATTCTCTCACAAAGTCACGGAGGCGCAAAGATGAATGAGAATGAAATCGGGAAAATAGTAGTTGACTGTGCGATTTGCCTTCATAAGGAACTTGGCCCAGGTCTTCTCGAGTCAGTCTATGAAGTTCTGCTTTCGCATGAGCTTGAATTGAAAGGTTTGCGAATAAAACGTCAAGTTCAAATTCCTATCGAATATCACGGTATCAAATTCAATGAAGGGTTTAGGGCGGATATTCTAGTGGAAGATAAGGTGATTTTAGAACTGAAATCCGTTGAAACTGTAAATGATGCTCATAAGAAACAGGTGTTGACATATCTTAAACTGACTGGATGCAAGCTTGGATATTTATTGAACTTCGGCGAGGCCTTGATGAAAGACGGAATGACAAGGCTGATCAACGGGAAAATTGAATAAATATCTCTGTGCCTTTGTGCCTCTGTGAGAGAAAATCTCCGCCTTGAGAACGGGACGGACATCAAGGTGATACAGGAACTGCTCGGGCATAACAGTCTGGAGACGACGATGATTTACACACATGTCGCCCAGAAGAAGTTGGCGGTTGTGGAAAGTCCGCTGGATAGGCTGGGGAGGGGGGAGGGAGGGGGAGTCGCTGGTCGTCAGTCGTTAGTCGTTAGTCGTTAGTCGTTAGTTGAAAGAGTTGAAAGATCGAGTTGTATTCATCGGGAAAGGGACGCGTCAGCTGAGTGACGCGGCTACAGCCCGGATTTGTGTAGCCACGGCACTCTATTGCCGTGCGCCTTGATTGCAACTTAGTATAACTAGAGCCTGCTCGAAAAGGTTTTTTGGAACAGCTCTTACGAGCTTGATCCTCCTTCGCATAAAGCTGCGGGGGACATGCTACAAACGAATTCGCCTCAAATTCAAAGTTTTTATTGGTAGTTAACCCCGTAAGGGGTGTTCTTCTTATGCCTTTTTCGAGCAGGCTCTAACTAGACTGATTAACGGAGAGATTAATCAACATCTCCGTGCCTTTGTGAGAGAAAAAGATGGGAGACGCAGACAGGAATGTTTATCCGCCTATGGCGGCGCCGAAGGCGACCAGGGTCTGTGCTACTTCAATGCAAAAAAAAAGGCGTGCGAAGTTCGCACGCCTTTTGATATTCAATATGAACGTCTGGGACTTAGTAGTCGCCCATTCCGCCCATTCCACCCATTCCGCCACCGCCGTGAGGCATAGGCATCGCTTTTTCCTTCTCAGGAATTTCTGTAACCATGCATTCGGTTGTCAGAAGGAGTCCTGCGATGGAGGCTGCGTTCTGGAGTGCTGAACGAGTCACCTTGGTCGGATCGATGATACCGGCCTTGAGCATGTCGACGTATGTTCCGGTCTCGACGTCGAAACCTTCGTTGGTTTTGCGGTCGAGAACTTCGCGTACGACAATCGAACCCTCGTATCCGCCGTTGGCGGAGAGCTGTCTGAGAGGCTCTTCAGTGGCCCTGAGCACGATGTCTGCGCCGATTGATTCGTCGCCTTCGAGCTTGAGCGCCTTTACGGCTTTTGCTGCGCGGAGAAGGGCTACGCCGCCTCCGGGAACAATGCCTTCCTCGACTGCTGCGCGTGTTGCGTGCAGGGCGTCTTCTACGCGGGCTTTCTTTTCCTTCATTTCGGATTCAGTTGCGGCACCGACGTTGATGACTGCCACGCCGCCTGCGAGTTTCGCAAGGCGTTCCTGGAGTTTTTCGCGGTCGTAGTCCGAAGTTGTCTCTTCGATCTGCCTGCGGATGAGGTTGACGCGTCCGATGATGGCGGACTGTTTGCCGGCACCTTCGACGAGAGTTGTGTTTTCCTTGTCAACCGTGACCTTCTTGACTTTGCCGAGATCTTCGATCTTAACGCTTTCAAGTTTCAGCCCGAGATCTTCAGTGATGCATTTTCCGCCTGTGAGGATTGCGATGTCCTCGAGCATGGATTTGCGGCGGTCGCCGAATCCGGGAGCCTTAACTGCGCAGATCTGGAGTGTGCCGCGGAGCTTGTTCACAACGAGTGTGGCAAGGGCTTCGCCTTCGACATCTTCTGCGATGATCAGGAGGGGCTTGCTTGTTTTCGCAACTGCCTGGAGAAGGGGGAGCATGTCGTTGAGACTGCTGATCTTCTTCTCGTAGATGAGGATGTAGCAGTCTTCGAGGACTGTTTCCATTGTCTCGGCGCTGGTTACGAAGTAAGGTGAAAGATAGCCCTTGTCAAACTGCATTCCTTCGACGACGTCGAGGGTGGTTTCGATTGACTTGGCCTCTTCAACCGTGATTGTGCCGTCTTTGCCGACCTTGTCCATCGCGTCGGCGATCTTGTTTCCGATCTCCCTGTCTCCGTTGGCGGAAATGGTGGCGACCTGTGAAATCTGCTCGCGGTCGTTGACCTTCTTGCTGATGGCCTTGAGTTCCTTGATGATGGCTTCGACGGCCTTGTCGATTCCGCGTTTAAGTGCCATGGGGTTGGCGCCTGCGGTCACGTTCTTGAGACCCTGGCGGAAGATTGCTTCTGCGAGGACTGTTGCGGTAGTTGTTCCGTCGCCTGCGACATCGGATGTCTTGCTTGCGACTTCGCGAACCATCTGGGCGCCCATGTTTTCAAAGGGGTCCTGAAGTTCGATTTCCTTTGCTACCGTCACGCCGTCTTTTGTTACGAGAGGTGACCCGAATTTCTTGTCGAGGATGACGTTGCGGCCCTTCGGACCGAGTGTCGCCTTCACGGCTCTGCTGAGCTGTTCGATTCCGTTCAGGATCTTCTTGCGGCCGTCTTCGCTAAACATCAGCTGTTTTGCTGCCATATGTTTCTACTCCTTAAATTAAGTTTTCTGATTGGTTATTTGGATTCAACTACGGCGAGAATGTCGCTCTGGCTGAGAATCTTGTATTCCTTGCCGTCATATTTGACTTCAGTGCCGCCGTATTTGCTCGTGAGAACCAGATCTCCGACCTTGACGTCGAATTCGATTCTCTTTCCGTCTTCGTCAACCTTGCCTGTTCCGAGGGCGATGACTTTCGCCTCGAGGGGCTTTTCCTTTGCGGAATCAGGGATGACGATGCCGCCTTTTACCTGTTCCTTGTCTTCGATCGCTTCAACAAGAACGCGATCTCCAATTGGCCTGATTTTCACTTTGCTCATTCTTCTTCTCCTTTTTTGGTTTAACTTCTGGACAATATAAAAAACGCCGATGTCATCCGGCAACTGCCGCTCCGTCTCGAGACCGGTGCCACAGTCCGCCGGATTGAAACCAGCTGCTTGTTATTCCTTGTCATCATCCACTATTTCAGCGTCGACCACCTTTTCGCCTTTTGAAGAGGATGATTTCTTCTTAGAGGACTTCGGTTCGGACTCGTTCGGCTCGTTTTCCGCCTGTCCGGCACCCTGATCCGCTCCGGGACCGGCTCCGGCCGCCCCTGCGCCCGGCTGGCCTGCGCCCGCCTGACGGTAAATTTCCTCGCCGAATTTCATCAGGTGCTCTTCGATGTCCTTCATCGTGGACTTCATCTTCTCGATGTCGTCCGATTCCTTCGCCTTCTTAAGCTCGGCTATTCCGTCCTCGACGGGCTTCTTGACGTTGTCGGGAAGCTTTTCGCCGAACTCCTTGAGCTGTTTTTCGGTATGGTATATCATCATGTCGGCCTTGTTGCGGATTTCGATCTTCTCCTTTTCCGCCTTATCCTGCTCTGCGAATTTCTCCGCGTCCTTCACCATCTTCTCGATGTCCTTGTCGTTTAATCCCGAGCTTGCGGTGATTGTTATCTTCTGGAGTTTTCCAGTTCCGAGATCCTTGGCGGTGACATTTAATATGCCGTTGGCGTCGATGTCGAATGTGACTTCGATCTGCGGAACGCCGCGTGGGGCAGGGGGAAGCCCTTCGAGACGGAACCGGCCGATGCTCTTGTTGTCGCGGGCCATCTCGCGTTCTCCCTGCAGCACGTGTATGTCAACAGACGGCTGATTGTCGGAAGCCGTACTGAAGATTTCGCTTTTCCTGGTCGGGATGGTGGTGTTGCGCTCGATGAGGCGGGTTGACACGCCCCCGAGAGTTTCAATTCCGAGAGAGAGCGGCGTCACGTCGAGAAGGACGATGTCTTCAACATGCCCGGTGAGGACTCCGCCCTGGATGGCTGCGCCTACCGCGACAACTTCATCCGGGTTTACGCCCTTGTGCGGTTCCCTGTTGAACAGGCTTTTCGCGATGTCCTGCACTTTCGGCATGCGCGTCTGTCCGCCCACAAGTATGACTTCATCTATTTTGGAGACGTCCACGCCGGAATCTTTTATGCAGTTCTTAACCGGCTGTATCGACCTTTTGACGAGTCCGTCGACAAGCTGCTCGAGCTTTGCCCTTGACAGAGTCTGTGTCAGATGTTTCGGTCCGGTCGCATCTGCGGTAATGAAGGGGAGGTTTATGTCGGTGCTCTGGTTGGAGGAAAGTTCGCACTTGGCTTTTTCAGCGGCCTCCTTGAGACGCTGCAGGGCCTGGGGATCCTTTGTGAGGTCAACGCCGTTTTCGCTTTTGAACGCGTCGACAAGCCAGTTGATTACGGCGCGGTCAAAGTCGTCGCCGCCGAGATGTGTGTCCCCGTTGGTCGATTTGACTTCGAAGACGCCGTCCCCGAGTTCAAGTATGGAGATATCGAAAGTTCCGCCGCCGAGATCGTATACGGCGACAGTCTCGTCCTTCTTCTTGTCGAGACCGTACGCCAGGGAAGCGGCTGTGGGCTCGTTTATGATTCTTTTCACGTCGAATCCGGCTATCTTTCCGGCATCCTTTGTCGCCTGTCTCTGGCTGTCGTTGAAATAGGCCGGCACGGTGATCACGACCTCTTTGATTTCCTCGCCAAGGAAGGCCTCGGCATCCGCTTTGAGTTTCTGGAGGATCATGGCCGATATTTCCGGCGGGGAATAGAGCTTGTCGCCTATCTTGACGGCGGCATCACCGTTTTTCGCTTCGACGACCTGGTACGGAACCATTTTTGTTTCATCTTTTACTTCGCTGTATTTGCGGCCCATGAAACGTTTGATGGAGAAAATCGTATTCTGCGGATTTGTTATGGCCTGGCGTTTCGCCGTCTGCCCGACAAGTCTTTCACCGCTTTTCGTGAATGCGACGACGGAAGGAGTCGTCCTCATCCCCTCGGCGTTGGCTATGACCGTCGGTTCGCCGTGATCCATTATGGCCATACAGCTGTTAGTGGTTCCCAAATCTATTCCGAGTATTTTCGCCATTGTGTGAGCCCTTTCTTTTCAGAATGTGGAACTTCAGATATTGGAATTACCAAAATCCGTCATCTGATTTATTTTTTATCTTTATGTTTGCATTCTTAGCAATGGGCATGCCAAATGATTTATTGTAATTGCAAGTATCTAATAATAAGCTTGATATAAGGATGACAGTTGAAAACACGTTTGCGAAACCCGCAATGCATTATGTCCCACTGCGCGACAATGTGCGACTTGATGGCGCACTGGAATGTAAATTCCAAGCACCAGTCAATATTTCAAAGTATAAAACTCCAACACTGCCGTCCCATGGATGATTGGATGAATGGATTGCTGGATGGTTGCGTATCAGAGACATAAGAATAAAACAATCCTGTAAAAAATCCGAAATGCCTTTTTAATAATTTGCGTACAAGAGAGCATTCTTTGTTTTCCTTTGAGGTCAAACCCAATCATCCATTCATCCAACAATCCATCCATCCGTCATCCTGTGGGATGACAATAAAACTCCAAAACAATATTTTCTTCAGCGTTTTTATAATACTCATAGTTGACATAAAAGGCAACTAGTTGTATTATTATATGGATAGGAATCCTCATTTCTCAGGAGATAAACATGAATACGCTTGATTCAATACAATATGTTGAGCTGTTCCATCTGATCTTTCTTGACCTGCTTGGCAGAAAGCTCGATAAGAGATATTATGTTCTCAAAGGTGGATGCAATCTCAGATTCTTCCTGAAAAGTTTCCGTTATTCAGAAGACATGGATATTGACGTGCAGAATATACCTAAGGAAAAATTAGAGGAAACTGTAAACAGCATTATTACATCCGTGACATTCAGACAGATCCTGAAAATAAACAGTCTGACAGTTGACAAGTGGTCTGCCCCGAAACAGACCGAAACGACTCAGAGATGGAAATTCACCATCATGTCTGAACAGGGTAAAACCGCCATTCCCACAAAGATTGAGTTCTCAAGAAGGGGATTCAAAGGCGGCACTCTTTTTGAGGCTGTCACTCCCCTTGTGATTCAGAGGTACTCCCTTTCCCCGATCATGGCGAACCACTATGACATTCAATCGGCCTTTGGACAGAAAGTGGAAGCGCTCGCGACACGAAAGATAACGCAGGCAAGGGATGTCTTCGATCTTAATCTTCTTCTCTGTTCCGGTGCGAACCCGATTGTCGAAAAGTCAAGACTGCTCGAAATGCTCGACCAAGCCAGGGCAAATGCGATGTCTGTCACCTTTCCTGCATTTAAATCACAGGTGCTTTCCTACCTGGCTGTTGACTACCGGCCCCAGTATGATTCCGAATCAGTATGGGACGATGTTGTTCTCAGAGTAGTTGAAGCACTAGAAAGGAGCCAAACTAAAAATGAATCTTAACAATATACTTTTCCAGCTCAAAAACACAGGGCAGTCTTTTCTGGCAACCTCAGATGCAATGGCGCTGCTCAATATACGGAAAGACCATGCCAGCCACATATTGTCACGGCTCGAAGAAGCAGGGCATCTTGTGAAGTTGAAAAGGGGGCTCTGGTGTTTTCCGGAAAAAACCGCACCCTATGTCGCGGCAGGGTTGGTGACATCTCCATTCCCTTCATATATTTCGTTGCAGAGCGCACTTTATCATCACGGTATGATTTCACAGATTCCAGGAATCACATACTGCGTGTCGGTCGCAAGAACACACTTGTACAGGACAACCCTTGGGGATATTTCGGTACATCACATATCAGAAGATTTTTTCTTCGGATATTACGAGGACTCAAATGGGGCAAAAATAGCATCACCGGAAAAAGCCCTGCTCGATTTCTTTTATCTAAGCCCCGCAAAAACAGGGCTTTTCTGCGCCCTGCCCGAACTTGAAATCCCAAAAAAATTCAGTGTCAACCGTGCAAGACATATGATTGACAAACTGCCGACATCCAGAAGAAAAAGCATATTGGAAAGAAAATTTTACGCTATCTTGCCATAAACTTTCTCATGCTGACAAACTGGCAGGAAGTTCGATTTACATATGCTCCCTTACCGTGCTCTGTGCAATTTCTCAACTCATAAAAGATATTCACTGAGCTAATTTCAAAATTGCCATAGGTAGGGCGGTTTCGCCGAAAACCGCCGCCTCAAAACGGACGGCCCCGGTTAAGCGGGATGAAATCGGCTCATGTAAATCCTTTTGTACTAGGAATTTTACGAGAAATTCAACTTGTTTTTAAATTTTGTTGAGAGTAATAGTTCAGTTGATCTTTATTTTCGACTCAAGTTCTGATGTTTTTGCTGTCACATCCTCCTTTTTGTTTTTTTATTTGGCATTAATCACTGTCGAGTAGATAAACATTAAAATGCTAAATTAATGGTTCTAGTTGGATCTGATTTATTTTTCCCGCGTCTTAGTCCACCTTCAGTTAACGAATAATGAACTAATTGCGATGCCCTGAATTGCAGCAGGCAGGGTTCACAGGGAGAATGCACAAGGTTAAAAACACCTTTCCAGACATAAAATTCTCCCCTTATTTGTTTTATCCGCAGAAAAAATACTACTACTCTCATGTAAACATTATGTCAGACATCCTGATGAATAGATACATGTAAAAATGTAATAAACCGAATATATATCAGAGCCAACTGATAGGCGTTTTGATTTTCATATCATGGGAAGACGGGGGAGAAATCGGAAACAGGGATGAAAATGGGATATTGCCTCTGAAAATATGGTGGCAAAATCTTCTTCTTGTCCTATTTTAATTATGGCATATATTGTTTGTCGACAAACAATATATTGGGAGGAGTGAATCATGGGTAACGTATACTTTGCAAGTACCGCATATAAGAGGATAGAGGCGGAGGCCACTCTGCCGGCAAAATTTAAGAGGATGCTTGTCAAATCCGCCCCCTTGAAAATGTTCAAGGACAAGAAGGTCTGCATCAAGATGCATCTCGGCGGAAACCTGGGCTACACCACCATACATCCCTTCTTCGTAAGGCTTATCGTAGAACACATCAGGGCGGGAAATCCGAAGTCGGTGTTTGTCTGCGACGGGAATTCAGCAAAATGCGAATGGCGCGGCTACACGGAGGAAAGTCTTGGTGCACCGATTGTCGGACTGTTCAGGAAAGACCATCCCGCGCTTAAGAAGCTGAAGATCGGATTCAAGACTCTTGACGAGGCGAAAGTCTCGCAGGAAGTCATGGACGCCGATCTGATGATTGTTTTAAGCCATATAAAGGGGCATGGCGCCTGCGGTTTCGGCGGAGCCTGCAAGAATATTTCGATGGGGATTGTCCCGGGCGAGACACGCGGTAAAATCCACAAGCTAGAGGGCGGAATAGACTGGGACAAGAAGAAGTGCATCAACTGCGGGAAATGCATAAAGGAATGTCCGAACAAGGCGAACAAATTCACAAAAGAAGGCGATTATGAGATATTCTACCACAACTGCACCTACTGCAGGCACTGTATTCTGGCTTGCCCGACCCGCGCCCTGAAAATGGCGGGGAACACCTTCCAGGACTTCCAGAAGGGGCTCGCCCTCGTCACGAAGGCGGTTGTCGACGATATGGGCAGGGAGAATGTCTTCTACATAAGCATGCTCATGAACATCACGATTTTCTGCGACTGCTGGGGATTGAGTACCCCGTCTCTTGTCCCCGACATAGGGATCCTGGCTTCCGACGACATTGTCGGCATCGAGAGGGCGGCGCTTGACCTTGTGAAAACGGAGAATCTCCTGAAGTCTGGTCTTCCCGCCAGACGCAAACTCAGGCCGGGGAAACACCTCTTTGAGAAGATTCACGGCAAGGATCCGTACTTGATAACCGACATCATGCAGAAGATGAAACTTGGCTCGAAGAAGTATAAATTACTCGAAATCGAGTAATTTATCGCTGCAGTAAAAGTTCCCAAGATGCCCAGTGACCGAGTATCCGAGTTTAAAATATTAAATTCATAATCACTTGGCAACTTGGTCACTTGGCCCCTGGACACTATCTTCATACAATAATCCGGCAATCCATAAATTCGCCAAAGGCGAATAAATCCATTAATCCGTCATCCTGTTGGATGACTATGGATGTATTGTCAGCAGTCTGCTGAAAAACAGGTATGCAATGGCTGCGAAAGTCGCAGAAGCGGGAATTGTTATTATCCACGCCCATATTATTTTCCGTGCCGTGATCCATCTTACAGTTGCACGCTGTGTGCTGCCCACCCCCATTATCGAGCCGGCAATCACGTGTGTGGTGCTGACGGGGATTCCGAAGTGCTGGGTTCCGAGCAGGACAACAGCGGCTGAAGTTTCAGCGCAGAATCCTTCGGTGGCGTGTATCTTCGTTATGCTTGTCCCCATGGTCTTTACAATGCGCCATCCGCCGCAGATGGTGCCGAGTGCAAGAGCGGTATAACAGGTCAGAATCACCCAGTTGTCAAGCTGGAATTTCTGGTTTACGCCGCCTGCAAAAAGAACCAGCGCAATTATGCCCATTGTTTTCTGGGAGTCGTTGGTGCCGTGTCCTATGCCGTAGCAAGCGGCGGACACCAGCTGCAGTTTTTTGAATATGGATGCCGACTTCTTGTGGTTTGTCTTTCTGAACAGCCACAGGATGATTGCGGTGAAAATCATGGCTCCGAGCATACCCAGCAAAGGCGCTATTATAATGAAGGAGAATATTTTTATCACGCCGGACCATATCACCACCTTCGGGCCTACGGCGACAAGTCCGCTACCGACAAGTCCCCCGATCAGTGCGTGACTGCTTGAAGTGGGAAGTCCGAGAAGCCAGGTGATGATGTTCCAGGTTATTGCGCCTACAAGCGCGCCTAGCAGCAGATGCAGGCTTATGAACTCGGGATTTACAACCCCCTTTCCGACCATTTTGGCGACAGCCGTACCGAAGACGAAAAAACCGACGAAGTCGGCGCATCCGGCAAGCATCACCGCCTGGAACGGGGTCAATGTCTTGGAGACCACTACTGTCGCTATGGCGTTTGCGGCGTCATGGAACCCGTTGAGGAAATCAAAGGCGATTGCAAGCGCAACGACTATTATTACGAGTGTGAATGTTGTTACCATGATAATGTCAGCCCTGCTTGACGGCGACGCCCCTGACTATCTTGCCGATGAAATCAACAGAGTCGACAATTGACTCGAGATGCTCGTAGATTTCCTTGTACTTGATTATTTCAACAGGATTGTATTTGCCGTTGCTGAACAGTTCGGCGACGCTGGTGTAGAACAGGGTGTCCGCCTTGTTTTCCAGTTCATGCATCCGTCGGACATTGTCATTGATGTTTTTTTTGCTTTCAAGCGCTGCAAAGAGATTTCTGAGTTCAATTGAGATCTCGACAATTATATCGGCGAAACGGCAGACGTTTATCGGGACATTGCGTATGCCGTATATCTCGAATTTCCGCGATATGCTGTTCAATATGTCGAGGGACTTGTCGATGTTTATGGCTATCGAATGAATGTCCTCCCTGTCCAGCGGGGTGATGAATGTCTTGTGGAGCTCGTCTATGATCAGGTGTTCCAGGTCATCGCCCTTCCGCTCGAATTCATTTATCCTCAGTATTATGTTTTTCGCCTCCTCCTCGCTGATCTTGTCAATGGTCGTCGCGAGCTTCCTGAAGAGTTCGCACCCGTCGATGAAGATTTCAGCCTGAGTGGTCATGTACTTGAAAAATTTAACTTCTCTGGGCAGTAGGAAATCCAGAATATTGAACTTCATGTTTAACCTCGTTTATAAAGCAAGTTTGTTGAAATAAAAAGTCATGTGAGTTATTTAACAATACATTAAGAGTTATATTTTAAAAGCATGAATTTTCAAAAATATATTTTAAAGAACAAGTCGGGGCTGATATTTGAAAACGCACCTCCCGGCACATTCAAAACAGCCCTTGTCATTCCCGTATGCGCTGAGTCGGAACAGCTGCCACAGACTATTGAGTCTCTTGCAAATAATCCCGCTTCCGAACTTGCGGATACGCTTGTGATTCTCGTGATTAACAACCCGCCGCCAGACAGTGCCGGCAGTGTTGCGAAGTTCGCGGAAAACCAGGAGACTCTCCGGCTTCTGCGGAATTCTCAGTTCCCCTGCCAGAAAAAGCTGAATCTTTCATGGACCGACGCGTCATCTCCGGGATTTGAAATAAATCCCAAGGAAGGCGTCGGTGCCGCAAGGAAAACCGGTATGGACATGGCGCTTGAATTCCTGGATTTTGAAGGAGACTCCCCGCTTATCATTTCCCTTGACGCGGATACGCTTGTCGAGAAAAATTATCTTGCATCGATCAGGAAATATTTTTCAGCCAATCCGGCCGTTGCCGGCGCGACAATAAATTTCGAACATCAGCCCGGGCGAACTCCTGAAGAGGACGCCGCAGTCACATCCTACGAGCTGTTCATGCGCTACTATGTCGAGGGGTTGCGGATTTCGCAGTCGCCCTACGCATATCATGTTTTGGGCTCGGCAATGGCCTTCCGCGCCGAGGATTATGTCAGGGCAGGGGGCATGAGGAAGAGGAACGGAGGAGAGGATTTCTATTTCCTGCAGGCCCTGAGGAAAACAGGGGCTGTCGGACAGATTGCCGAAACGACTGTCAGACCATCGTCCAGGGCGTCCGACAGGGTTCCCTTCGGAACCGGTCCGCGAATTTCGCAGATTCTCGAATCCGGGAAAGGCATGATGTTCTACAACCCTGAAATTTTCTTCATCCTCAAAAACTTATTTTCTATGGTCAACAGCAGTGAAACGCCGGACACTTTGATTAATATTGAGAAACTGGCTCCAGTTCTTAAGGATTTTTTGACTGAAAATAAATTTTTTCACGAATGGGAAAAAATTTTGATGAATACACCTGATAAAATAGAGAAAGCCCGGTGGGCTTTCTACACATGGTTTGACGCATTCAGGATCCTGAAGTTCGTACATTTCTGCGAAGGGAGATATCCTGAAATCCCCCTCATGGATGCGTATGCCGGGCTTTTCGGAAAATCTGGAACCGTTCTCCCGGAAGAGGAAAGGAAGTCCGAAAAGAAACTCCTTGAGTTCATGCGGACGAGGAATTGAATGAGTTGTTGTAACATTATATGCTATTGCTTCGGCGGATAATCATATTGCATATTTGGAGCTCTCACGGCCTTGAACTT
>JBAZRS010000050.1:0-15231 GCA_041662825.1 Victivallales bacterium
ATTTCAATTCCAATCAAGACACGCTAAAGCCGTGAACTCCAACTAAATTCCATCGCTCGTCCGTTATCAGTCTTATGTATTCAGTATTCACCCCATTCGAAGTTGGAAGTTCGATGTTCAGTGTTCGATGTTCAAATTATTTAAAGTTGCGGTGCTTGGCCGTCTAATTTGCAATTTCTTCCCGGGTTCTACGGTTTTATGTTTTCCTTGCCCGTATATATCCTCAGGTTGTCTATCGCAATGCCAGGGACTCCCCATATGGCGATTTCATCCAGGCCTGCAATCCACTGCTTGTCGGAGTAATCCTCCATCGCCTTGCCGTTGAAATAAAACTGGCAGTGCGGCGGGATGAACTGGAAAACCACATGGTTCCACTGTTCAGGTTTTATCAGCGTATGGACGCCTTTTCTGCCGTCGGAAATTACCTCGGCATTGCGCAATAACATCTGATTGTTAATCCCCATCGCATTGAACTGGTAGCCGTGCCGGAGCTTGTCGTCAAACATGAAGCGGGTGCGGCCCTGTTCCCCCAGCATTACTCCAAAACCGAGCCTTTCCTTTTCCATTTTGACATCGAATTCGATCCTCAGCGGAATCTGGACTTTCCGGTCATAAGTGAAAACTCCGGCGCCACCGTCGCACTGAAGCGTCCCGTTTTCGATGAAGATGCCAGACCTGATGTAGTGGGGAACACTGAAATAACCTGTCAGGTGGCTTCCCACCCTTTTCCGGTTGAAGTTGTCGTCGAGCACAAGTTGCCAGTCTATGCCCTGCGAATTCGGGATGTTTTTGCCAGTTGCGGCAAGATCTCCCGCTGGCGGTTTCAGTGCCGTAACACCGGGCAGTTCCTCTGCCGGCACCACTGTCAATTCTCCAGGGCTGAGCGGACCGAACACTGTGAATTTGATGTTCATTTTCCATTCCGGACTGCCGTCGTTGGTGGTGATCAGCTGCAGGACGTTATCTCCTTTCTTCAATGTAACGCAGCCCCACTGTCCGCGCTGCATCGTGGTGCCGACCATATACCCGTTGACATAACACAGCGATCCGCTGGCGGAATAGCGCAGTAGGATCTGTACCGGCTTTGCCGCGCGCAGCACCGCCACCGCATGGGCGACCGACTGCGACGAGGTTTTGAAAATTCCTGACAAATCGGCAGTTCCGCCCTTATCCGCCTTGACAGGAACCCAGCCGCGTTTGCCATCGCGAGTGGGATAATTCGCTGTGACATCAAGTTTAAATTCAGGCGGATGTACGGTGGAATCTATGCTCTTGCCGCTCTTGTTCTCAAAAGGTCCGGCGACGAGGAAATCAGTGACCGGTATGACCTCGATCTGCGGGCGCACGGCAACGGCTTCCGCAGTTTTTTCACTTGGTGTTATCAGAGTATTGCTGCCGCAGAGATACGGCTGCTTCACATTTTCGAAGCGGTTGCCGCGGAGAATGATGTTTTTTGCAGCGGCTTCAACCGAGATGCCGACATCGGAATTCTTAACCAGTGAGTTTTCAACCAGAGCGCTGTCGACTCCGCCGATGATTTCGATGCGGGCGTTGCTGTTCAGGACATTTCGCCGCATAAGGCAGGCGCGGGTGATCGGGAAACTTCCGAGCTCCTTTGGCACTCCACGGTCGCGGATCGCGATATGCGCATCCAGCGCCGGAATCTCGTTCATCGGGCCGCGGTAGCCGTTGCCTTCTAGGATCTGATTGTCGAAATACTGTACGAACCAGTTGACTTCCGGACTGCCGCCCTTGGTCATTCCGTAATTGTGGAAACCGCCTGTGCGGGAAGTCTTATTGTTTGCGATGATCGCATCAATCATCGAACCGTAGAGCTGCATTGCGATACTTGAATCGTTAGTCTCGTTGTTCACGTAGATGAAATGCTGGCGGAAGGCGGCGATCACGATATACGTCTTCGCGTCCGGCTGGATTTCCCAGGGCTGATCCACAGTAACTTTTGTGCCGTCGATCTTAGCTATCTTTCGGATCTGGCCCGCACCTTTTCCGGCTACAAGCTGAACATATCCTTCCTTCCAATAGTCGGCGCCGAACCTCCATCCGAATTTCTTCAATTGCAGTTCCGTGCCGTTGACCGATTCGGCGGTATCCTTATAGCATGGCACTCCGCCGTCGCATGTGAAGCTTTCCTGATTGTTGCCGTCGAAAGTGTTTTCCAGAAAATTGTTTCCCCAGTAGACATTTCTGGTTCCGGAGGCGTCCACAGAACCGAAAGAAGTCAGCTGGCAGCCGTTAAGTCGGTTGCCGTCCACAATCAGATAATTCCCGGATACATGGTTGTTGCTCCCGGCGGTACTTCCTTTGCCGAATATGTTGTTGGTGACCTGTATGTATTTGCCGCTCAGGCCGAACGATCCGGCCCCGACAGCATAGAGATCGCTGTCAACAACACGGATAAAGTTGCCGTGCAGTTTCAGTATGCAGCTTTTCGTCAGTTCCGATATGCGGCGGGTCGCCTCTTCCGGAGTAAGGTACTGGGAGTATGACATCCGCATACGGATTTTCCGCAGAGTGATATTGTCGCCTTCGGCCACAATTCCGTCCCGGTGTAAGCCGGACGAGAGGAAGAGATCCTCGATTCCGAATGAATGCGTGCCCTTTATCAGTGCAACAGGTGGGGTGTCCGTGTCCGGCCAGTAGAGCTGGCTCAGCTCGCGCCCTTCGCCTTTAAGCAAAGTGTATGGCGGGATTTCCAGCATGCCGTTGATCTGGTATCGTCCGCGCGGGAAATGGAGGATGCCGCCGCCGTCGGTTTTGATCGCTTCCAGTGCCGCCTTGACAGGCACGGTGTCGTCAAAACCGTCATTGGCGACTGCGCCGTAGTCCACTGCATTGTAAACCTTGGTCTTCCACACTTCCGCATGAGCTTTGATTGTCAGTTTGCCTGCGGGATAAGTCTCGGCTCCCAGTCCGTTGCGCAGCAGAACCTCGTATTCGCCGGCGGCCAGGTCGGACGGAAGCGCCGCATTAAGCGACCAGCAGTCCTGTCCGGTAAGTTTCAGATTAATGGTTTTACCGTTGCCCTTCAGGGTCATTGCGCCCTTATTGTCGAATGCCATGCATCGCCCGAATGCGCGCAACCAGCCGCCCGGAGAGGCTTCCTTGCCCCAGTCTCCCTGCAACCACCACACAGCAGGAGAGTTTAGCTCGAATTCGCGGCTGCTTTGTCCGTCCGCGGTTATTTTCCCTTTCACTATGCCCATCGCCATGTCCTGAGGATAAATGAAGCTGACTGTCGTGTCGTTAACTTGTAGTGGTACAATCATCTTTCCTCCCGACAGTTCCACCTGCGGGGATTTGCCCCATTCGCCGCCGTAAACCATCACCGCTTCACCCGGACGCACAGGCGTAGAGCACCATATCACCCCGGGCTTTTCGGCAGCCGGACAAATTATACACGCCACGAGAAACAGAACAGTAAGACATTTCTTCATTGGTTTATTCCTTGTCGTATTATTGTTGACTATCATTAACTCTGTTATTAGTGTTATTATTGCCTATTTAAACGTTGCTCGAAATAGTTGCCTGGAACAGCTCTTGCGAGCTTGACTACCAACAAATTCACTTCTAATTCATTTTTTTGTTTGTAGTTAACCCCGCAAGGGGTGTTTATCTTATACCTTATTCTATTAAACTTTAATAACATCGTCCAGTTCCAGCATGTGGATTGCGCGTTCGCCGTCATGAATGGAGTCGACTGTGACTGAACGGCTGTCAGGCGACCAGCGCGGATGGAGGTCGCAGCGGGCATCTACTGTCGTGCCTTTCGGCTGGACATGGCGGAATCGTCCGAGCTCCGTCAAATTGCCGGAAGCTACATTGACCAGGGCAAGCTGCTGGAATCCGGTTTCATCGGGATAGGTGTCGGCCAGCATCCAGCGTTTGTCCGGGGAAAAGACCAGATGCCCCATCGGCCCCATGCCTGTGCTTATGCGCTGCGCCCGCAGCGGCAGCTGGCGTTCGTCGAAGACCACGTAGTCGAAGTTCTTGCCGCTCCACTTGGCATCGATCAGGACTTCGCGCGGACTGCGTCCCCATATCTGATGGGAAATCATGCCGTTCCAGTAAAAGTCCGGCAGCGGGCAGAGCAGCTCATCTCCGTTGATGCCGACGGTGTACATGTGTGTGCTCCACGGCCATGGAGAGCTGGTGTTGTGGCAGTGGCGGAAGAGCCAGAGCAAGCACGACGAGTAGCAGTTGAAGATTGCGTGATTGAGCCAAACGTACATGTCTTCAAGTGAATATGGGACCGGGTGCAGATCGAACATGCGCCTGAACGAGACCAGCAGTTTGTAAGCTCCGGTATGTAGGTCGATCAGAAAGAGTCCGTCGTTGTCCAGATCCGGGTGACGTTCTCCGGGCAGGACGGCGTCGGCGTAGGTATATCCGCGTCGCGGGATGCGGGCGAAGTTGAGCGAAACACCCCAGTGTCTGTCTGGTGAAATGGCGTAGACCGGGAGCTCATAGCAGCCGACCACGCCGTGCCCGAGCTTGAATATCCGGGCCTTGAGGCGCTTTTCCTCCGGATCGAAATCATTGTAGATGAAGCAGTCTGGTCGGTGCTTCAGCCAGAGGGTCATGCTGCCTTGCTGAAGGCACCAGGCCCGTGTCGTTGTCAGCGGAGTGTATTTTCCGGCCGGACTTACAACGCCGATCTCGGCAGTCTCGCCCTGTACGGGCAGACGGCTGCACTGGTCCACCTTCAGCATCAGGTGGAGCGACTGATCCCGATTCCAAGGACAGCGGTCGTAATAGCCGAAGAAGTAATTCGCCCCCTCGGGTGTAAGCCGTTTCCAGTTGAAGGAAGGATGTATCCTCATTTATTCAGCTCTTCATTTCTGTGTTTTTGAAACCGCATCGCCCGTATAGATGAGCAGGTTGTCGAACGACCATTCCGGCACGCCGCTGAACAATGCGACTTCGTCCAGATTGCCGATCCAGTTTTCATCCTTGTAATTCAGGACTTCCTTTCCGTCGACGTAAACCTGGCAGTTTGGCGGGATGAACTGTGCGATGACATGATATTTCTGATTCGGTTTCAGTTGCATGCCCTTGTCGTCAACCAGCACTTCCTTCTCATTGCGCATTATGCCGTTGGAAAAACGGTCATGCCAGCCGAGTGACAGGAAATATCCGCTGCCCCTCATATTGCCCCAGAACCTGCGATCGCTCGACAAGCCCTTTGGATTGAGCATGATTCCCAACCAGTAAACCTTGCTGGGCTGCTCGGTGAATACATCGAATTCGAGGCGGACCGGCGCTTTGACGGGCACGGTATATGCGATCGATGAGAACGCATTCACATGAAGCGAGTTATCCTGGATCTTCAGTCCCGAACTCTGCCAGGATGCGCCGGTGCGTCCCTCCAGTGTGTTGCCGAGACGACGGCGGTTGAAATTGTCCTCGAAGACCAGTTTCCACTCGATGCCCTCTGAATTGAGAATGTTCTTTCCGGTTGCAGCTGTTTGTCCGGCAGCCGGTTTCACTTTCAGGGCGCCTGACAGTTCCTCCGCCGGAAGCACGGACAGATCTCCGGGGTTCAGGTCTCCGAATATTGCGAAGTTCGCATTCAGTTTCCATTCCGGGTTGCCGTCGTTGGTGGAGATCATCATAAGCTGGTTGTCGCCCTTGTTCAGAGTCACGCAACCCCACTGTCCGCGCCCCAAAACAGTTCCGACTTCCGTACCGTTCAGGAAGCAGAGCATTCCCGGTCCGCTGAAGCGAAGACGGATCTGTATCGGTTTGGCGGCGCGCAGGACAGCCACGGCGTATGCCACCGACTGCGGTGCGGTCTTGAACGCTTTGGAAAGATCTATGTTTCCGCTTTTGTCCACCTTCGCCTGCGCCCAGCCGCGTTTTCCGTCCCGCGTTTCGAATTCGGCGGCGACATCGAGTTTCATCTCAGGCGGATGGACGGTGCTGTCGATATTCTGTCCGCTTTTGTTGGCGAACGGTCCTGCCACCAGTACGTCCGAAATAAATATTCTTAACTGGTCGGAGTAGTTTCTTATGTCAGTGTCAAACACAATTTTCCAGTCGTTACCAAGCATGATGCAGTGCAGGGGCATGGCGAACGGTCCTGTTTTTCCGGCCGGCTTGGTGAAGGAAATGAAACTGCGTCCGGGCTTGTCGGGTTCCAGATTCATTGCACCGGCGCCGATCGTCCAGCCGGGAACGGTTCCGGCCGTGATCTCCAGTTTGCCGGGCAGAGATGACGCTGAGGAGGTGAACAGGAGCTGTGCGCTGCCGGCCTCGCCGTCGCTGAAGATTTTGTCCGTGCTTTTCCAATTGGGGGCATCGAGGGTTATGCCCAGCAGGGAACTGACGACTTCGTATCTGACCGGTTTGTCGCCTTGCTGCTTTGCCAGACTTTTCACGGCGCGTTCCAGGATGGCGTTTGCCGCAGTGCGGGCTTCGGCTGCCGGCAGGTTCTTTCCAGCCAGCGTGTCGAGTTCAGCGAGCAACTTTGTCCATTCGGGCGGTGTGTTTTTACCGAGGAGGGCCGTTGCACCTGAGATCGAACCGGAGACGAGCGCCGCCGGACTGACAAGTGTGCCGCTTCCGACCTGGTAGGGTTTTTTGACGTTCTCGAATCGGTTGCCCCAGAGGATGACGTTTTTCGCCCTGTCCACGATGTTGATGCCGACATCGGCGTTTTTGACGACGCAGTTTTCAATCAGGGAGCAGTCGGCGTCGCCGAGGACTTCAAGGCGCGCATTGCTTTCGAGGATGTTTCTCCGCATCAGGCAGGCGCGGGTGATCGGAAAATTACCGATGTCCTTTGGTACGCCCCGGTCGCGGATTGCGATATGCGAATCCAGCACCGGAATCTCGTTCATCGGACCGCGATAGGCGTTGCCCTCGAGAATTTTATTGTCGAAGTACTGCACGAACCAGTTGACTTCCGGGCTGCCGCCCTTGGTCATGCCGTAGTTATGGTAGCCGCCGGAGCGGGAAGCCTTATTGTCTGCGATGACCGCGCTGATCATCGAGCCGTAGAGCTGCATTGCGACGGTCGAATCGTTGGTCTCGTTGTTCACATAGATGAAATGCTGGCGGAAGGCGGCGATCACGATGAAAGTCTTCTCGTCAGGCTGGATGTCCCAGGGCTGGTCCACAGTCACTTTGTTGCCGTCTATTTTGGAGATCTTGCGGATCTGTCCGGCGCCTTTTCCGGCGACGAGTTGCACATAGCCTTTTTTCCAGAAATCTGCGCCGTGCCGCCAGGCGAATTTTTTCAGCTGCAGTTCTGTGCCGTTGACCGATTCGGCCGTACCCTTGTAGCAGGGCACTCCGCCGTCGCAGGTGAAGCTTTCACAGTCCCAGGCGAAATTGCACTGCTGGTAGTTGTTTCCCCAGTAGATGTTCCTGGTGCCTTCCGCGCTGGTGGCGCCGAAGGACACCCCCTGGCTGCCGGTGAATTTGTTGTTGTCAACGATCATCTGGCTTCCATGGAATCCGCTCCAGCCTACAGGACTGCCTTTGCCGAAGATATTGTCGGTTATCTGAAAGTAATTCCCGCTGATGCCGAACGAGCCGCCTGCTACGGTGTAGATGTCGCAAACGGTGACGCGGACGAAGTCGCCGTGAAATACTAGGATGCGGCCGTTGCCCAGGATTGCCTCGCGGCGTGTCGCCTCCTCGCGGGTGAGGTATTGGGAGTAGTTCAATCTTGTCCGGATCCGGCGGAGAGTGATGTTGTCGCCCTCTGCCATGATGCCGTTCTGATGGAATCCCGAGGTGAGGAAAATATCCTCTATTCCAAATGAATGCGTGCCCTTGATCAGCGCTTCCGGCGGATTGTCAGTGTCCGGCCAGTAGAGCTGGCTGAGTTCCATGCTCTCACCTTTGAGCAGCGTGCATGGCGGAATTTCCAGCATGCCGTTGACCTGGTAGCGGCCGCGAGGGAAATAGAGTATGCCTCCGCCGTTGGCCTTGATCGCATCCAAAGCCGCCTTGACAGCAACGGTGTCGTCAAAACCGTCATTGGCGACTGCGCCGTATTCCGTAGCGCTGAATACTTTCGTCTTCCATGCTTCCGCATGAGCCTTGATAGTCACCTTGCCGGCGGAATATGAATCGGAGCCCAGACCGTTGCGCAGCAGAACCACGTATTCGCCTGCGGCCAGACCGGCCGGCAGCGCCGCATTCAACGACCAGCAGTCCTGTTTTTCCAGTTTCAGGTCGACGCTTTTCCCGTTGCCCTTGAGGGTCAGTGCGGCCTTGTTGTCGAAGGAGAGGCAGCGTCCGAACGCACGCAGCCAGCCGCCGGGTGAGGCTTCCTTGCCCCAGTCGCCCTGCAGCCACCAGATGTCGGGCTGGTTCAGTGCGAACTCGCGGCTGCTCTGACTGTCGGCCACGATCTTTCCCTTGACAATGCCCATGGGCAGCTCCTTCGGATAGAAGAAGCTTACAGTGGTGTCCGTGACCTGGAGAGGCTCAACTGTTTTGCCACCGCCGAGATCTACTTTCGGGGATTTTCCCCATTCTCCGCCGAAGACCATCACGATCTCTCCCGGTTTCACCGGCGTCGACCACCAGATAACTCCGGGTTTTTCGGCGGCCGTGCTGATCATTCCAGCAGCGAGAAGCAATGCCCCAAGCCATTTCTTCATTGATTTCGGACTTCTCATGATTAAAATTCCTTTGTTATTATAAATGAGCTGATTGAAAACTTATGATTTGCAGGAATTCAGGAGTCTGAATCCAGAATTCAGAATAAAAAAACAATCCTAATTTAAGGTATAGGAATTTCAAGGTTATGGATATACATCATTCAATCCTCGAACTTCCCCTCCTGCGAATTGTGAAATTCGCACATGGAGTGCGGCAATTTATTGCCGCCTTTAACGACGGAATTTATTCCGTCCCGTCTAAATGCCGCGAAATAAATTTCGCGAAACAAGGCGGTAACAAGTTCCCGCACTCCAAGGAGCGTTGTCACGCTCATAAATCAAAAATCTACTCCACAATGCGTTTAGATAATCTTTACTTCGATATTCGTCATTCGAATGTTCAATTGTTCGAAAGTCGCGGCCTTCGGCCGCCTAATTTATTCTGGCTCCTGTCTCCTGACTTCGTTTTGCAATTTATTCATATTAATCCTATTTCATGCTCGGTATCACTATCCCGCGCAGGATTATCTTCTGGCAGAACATGAAGACTATCAGAGTCGGAACGCTTGCCAGCACAAGTGACGCCATGACCATGTACGGATATTCGGACATCCGGTTCTGATAGTTGAACAGCCAGACCATCAGGGTCCACATGTTCGAGTCCTGGCAGACCAGGAAAGCCCACATGAATCCGCTATAGGATGCGATGAACGCATTGAGCGCGATTACCGCAAGAATCGGTTTGCACAGGGCCATTGTGATGTTGAAGAACAAGGTGACTTCGTTTGCGCCGTCGATGGAGGCGGCCTCGTAGAGTTCTTTCGGGAGGCTGTCGAAGAAACCCTTCAGCAGGAAGATAGAAAAGCCGTTCGCCAGCGAAGGCAGGACGAGTGCGCCGAAGGTGTTCAGCAGATGCAGGTCGCGCAGGAGCAGGAACGAGGGGATCATGGCGACTTCCGGCGGGAAGGCCATGGTCGCCAGCAGGAAAATCAGGATCTGGTTGGTGCGCCTCAGCCGGAAACGGCTCAACGCGTATGCCGCAAGGGGATTCACTATCAATGTCGCCGTAACAGTCAGCACCACCAGTATGAAAGTGTTCCAGAACGCATTCCCGCGGATGGCTAGAAACTCGATCACCCTCGTGAAATTGTAGAAGTTGAACTGCCACATGAAATGGTTCCGGTTGTCGACATAATAGACATAGTCGGCAATGAGGACTGGCAGCTCAACCGACTCGAACGATGTCGCCTGACTGCCGTGGGCGGCGTTGAGCGGTTCAAGGGAGCCGTATTTCCGCTTCAGGAAATCCTGCCAGGCTGTTTCAGGGCAGAGGATGTCGAACTTCAGTTTGCTTTCCCCTCCGACGAAATTCCGCCAGGCGCTGGTCTGGGCGCTCAGCCTGGGGAACTGCAGCTGGAAGACAGATGTGCTGTCATCGGCGGCGGGAATGGTCTCCGTGAGTTTCACCTCGTTCCAGTTGCCGTAGCTGGCGCCGGAGATCTCGTTCAGAACTGAAACCGAGGCGTATTGCTCCTGAAGCGCTTTTTCAAATTCCCTCTGTCTTTCGGCGGTGATTTCGATCCGTCTCAATCTGACAGGCCATTCCTCGTCAATAAATTCCTTCCGCAGTTTCAATAGGGCGGGCGGCGAGTTTTCCGAAACCGGGAATTTCACTTCGGCGATGCTTTCAACCGTCAGTCCCGCCTCCCTGATTCCGGGCAGGGCGTTGAACTTTTCGGTGTTGAGATCCTTCTTCTCCAGGAAACGGAACCAGAGATACTGCCGAGTGACCGGCATTTTCCACTCGCCAGGCAATGTGCGCACCCAGTCGACAAAGTCGAGGTGCCTCAGGTTCGGCGTGGACATCCATTTCGGCAGATGATATGCGTAATTCAGGTACATCCCGAGAGTGACATCTTCAAAAGAACCGTAGTAGTCGCCGCGTTCATCGATGATCTTGTCCAGCGCCATCCTGTCCTGTTCGGCTTTGCGCAGGGTGTTGACCTGAATATTGCTCAACTCCGCCCCGCGGCGGAGATAGCGCTCCCTCAGGAACTGCTGGTAGGAGACGGACTGCCAGCGCGAAAAAAGAGGGATTGTGTTTTCCGCGCAGCGCCTGCTGTTGTATTCGGTCCGCAGGAATTCATCGTAATCCGCGCTTATCCTTCTGGCGTTCTTCCATTCCTCCGGCTTGTTTTCAATGCCGTAGACAGGGAAATATTTCTGCATGGATTCGTCGTTGACGGGCAGGTCGCGGAATCCGCCCCAGCTTGTGGGGATGCGGTATGCGCTCTTGAAAAAGTCGAAGCGTCCGAGATAGCGTTCCGCAAGGTATTTGAGATAGCGCTCCTTCTTGTCGAACCAGTAATTCGGATACCAGTTCAGCCTGTAATAGTCAAGATCGTTGGACAAAGCTCCGGTGACGGTTATCATGAACGGATAGATCATGGTGATCCCGCCGAGGATCAGAAGCCCGTAGATCAGGGCTATCCCCAGAAGCACGCGGGGGTTTTTCCTCCCCATTGTCGACAACAACGCCATTACCTTAACTCCAAGTTAATTAACCACAGAGGCACAAAGACACAGAGATTAATATGTTTAATATGTTGGAAAATACGTTTATTTCTCAAATCATTTTGCATCTTCACTTCCAACATTTGATATACCTTTGTGTCTCTGTGTCTCCGTGGTTAAATGAGAAAACCCCATAATATCAAATTCACGCCGTCGGCGCCTGGCGGAAATCAACCTTCTTCAGTATCCGCAGCTGATAGACAGTAAATCCTATCAGGAGCAGGCCCAGTGTCCAGGCCATTGCGGTGGCGGTACCGAACTGCATGAATGCGAACGCCTCATACCAGATTGCCAGACTCAGCACCATCGTCTCGTCCCCGGGACCGCCGCCGGTCATCGCGAAAATATTTCCCATTGTGTGGAATGTGCCGATGAACGCACCTATGAAATTGATGATGATCAGGGGTTTCAAATAGGGTATGGTGATGAAGATAAGCTTGTCCCAGAATGTGCATCCGACTATTTCCGATGCTTCGTATGCGTCGTCGTCAATGCTCTTGAGTGCGGCAAGATATATGAGGCTGCCAATACCCGCATTCGCCCAGACACCGGGCAGGATCACAGCAATCATCGCCCAGCTCTTGTCGCCCAGCCAGTTCTGGATCTTGAATTCAAACGGCTTGAACGTCCAGCCTGCGATGTCGATAATCCGGCCTGAAAATATAACAAAAGCGATGACGGCCGCAAAGCCCAGCACAATCGCCGAGCGCAGTATGATCGCCTTTCTGGAATCCGCGGCACGGCAGCGTATGACGAAATTGACAATCAGGTAGACAGCGGTGCCAACGGCCAGCAGGAATGCCGCTTTTATGCACAGGGATACGGCAAAGGGCAGTCTGTTTGCGGCCAGCAGCAGCTGGTTGAGCATTCCGAATTCGGTGGGATTGTACATCAGTTTCCAGATGAAGAGGATGACGAGCCCGCTTGAAACCTGTGGCAGGAAATATACGGTCCGGAACAGCGTTTTGAAACGTGGCACCTCGCTGAGCAGGATCGCCACCATTATGGGAGTCAGGAAACTGAGGCCGATCGAAAGGGCGGAATATTTCAAAGTCTTCCGCAGGTAAATGTAGAAATTCGGAGAAAAGAACACCGTGATGAAATTGTCCATCCCCACCCATTTGCTGCTGCCGATGATGTTCACGTCCTGGAACACCATCGAACTGCCCCGTATGAGCGGGTAATACGCCCAGAGCAGTATGGACAGCACCGCAGGAGAGAGCATGAGCAGCGGTACGACTATGTTGAAGACGCTTCTCGTAGTTGCGGATTTCGCATCCGAAGATTCGCTCTTGTCCATGTATGAGCGGACGATGAACACCAGGCCCAAGACAAACATGACGCCGGCGACTGCCACCAGGGACCAGGCGAGAGGGCGGTATTTCTGCCGGACTTCCTCCGGCAGGCCGAACATGAGGCGGTCGTTCGCCTCCCTTTCCACGTTTTTCAGTTCTCCGGCGTAGTCGGACTTACTGTCGGTGGTGAGCACTGACAGCACCTTGCGTTCCAGCTGGAGGGAAACCGATCCCCAGTTGCCGATGAACGGCTCGGTCCTGGCGTTGGCGGTGACTTTCGAATAATTGTTCTTCCAGTATTCGGGCAGCTGGTTCATGTATTCCTCGCGGCCCGCGGAACGCAGCTGTTCAGGGGTCAGGAACCTGGCATATCCTTTGAATATCTTGTTTTCAATCTCGTCACGGCGCGCCTCGCTGCTGCTGATAAATGAGAGGATTTTCCAGGCGCGGTCTCGGCGCTCCTTGTTCTTTTCTCCGGCAAGAGTGTAGTTTAAGGCATTGTAATGACGGTAATATCCGACCACCGCATTGCCTGCTGAAGAGCCGGGTATGGCGAAGAAACCCATGTTGTTGGGGTTCACCCTGTATTCCTCAAGGCGGTTCATGTCCACCATCGCCATTGCTACTTCACCGCGGGCGAAGAGGTCCACCAGCGAAACATCCGAATCATTCGCATGGCGCACCACACCCTCGATGACGTCTTTCTTCGGGTCAAACGCCAGGGTCTTGCCGGTGTATGGATTCATGACCTGTCCGGTGTCGACATCTTTCGCGGTCAAGTCCACAGGTTTGGCGGTCTCGGGATCAACCAGCCACGGTCCCCAGCACAGCTTGTGGAAGAGGGATAGGGAGTTTTCCCCCGCTTCATTTGCAAACACGGCTTTCCACGAAGAGGGTTCGAGCGCGAGGGATTCTCCGGTTTCCGGATCAATGAAATCCGTTTCCTCCATCTTGTACCAGTGCTGGTGTTTTGTCTTCGGGTTCGTCTTGCTCTGGAGGATGCAGTCTCCGCCTGAGGCGTATAGCCAGATCAGCCACTGCCAGGAAGCGGTCGGCAGCAGGAAGGCCCTCTGTCCGCGCTGGAATTTCGCACCGGCGACCACCGCGCGCGGATTCGTCAGGCGCTGGCAGACGCGGTAGAATTCATCCCATGTCGTCGGAATGTCATTGTCAGTGAGGCCTGCTTTGGCAAAGAGGTCGCGGCGGTAGGCGATGCCGTAATAGGTTTGAAAGGCCTGGGGAGTTCCGTAGACAAGGGCCCCCTCGTACGGCTTCCCGTCGGGACCCTGTTTAAGTGATCCTCTTGCGCTGCAGACCAAACGCATTATTTTCGGATATGTGCGCCACTCCGGCCACAGGGCCTCGTCATCGTCGACAATGCCATTGACATCCGGCACCATTTTTCCGGTCGCCGGATCCTTGCGCATCTTTTTGCTTCCGGTCTTTTTGTCCGCTTTGTCGGTGGCAGGATTGAGCCCGTAGAAACCGTCGTATCCTATGTATTCGTTCAAAGGACAGAGGAAACCGTTCTGGATGTCCTGCCGGATCGCCCAGAAATGGGACAGGAGTATGTCGGGGGCCACTTCGCCCGCGAACGACAGGATTTTACCGCCACCAGGCATCCGCGAATTGGAATTGGCTCCCCTGGCCTTGATGACAATGTCCTTGTTGTTGCGCATTATCTTCCAGCACAACCTGTTCATCGCCCATTCGTCGCCGTATTCCGGCATATAGTTATTGACGTAGAATTCGTACTTTTTGGGAGTCTCGGATTCGGCTGTTGCTGCGAATGACATTGAGAGCATGACAAGCAGTAAGACGGCGTGCCGCTTGATGGCGGAGAGTCCGGGCGGATAGCCCGGAGATTTAATCATGCCGTATTTTTTTGAACTTGTCATGTTAATGCATCCGTCTGGTTTTGTATCGAACCTTAAATTTTCTCAAATCCTCTTCTGCGAATTGCGAAATTCGCATAGAAGTGCGGTAATTTATTACCGCTTTTAATGACGGAATTTATTCCGTTCCGTAAAATGCCGCGAAATAAATTTCGCGAAACAAGGCGGTAATAAATTACCGCACTCCATGTGATTCGTTGGACGAATCAATAAATCTCAAAATTTAGAATAAAAATTTAGGACACGCTTCCGCCTTCGCTAAGATGCTTCCCACTTCGCTAGGAAGCTACAAGGGACAGGACGGCGGACAAGAAAGCAGTGAACCCCAACTATCTTCATCTCCGATTCACCGATTCTCCGATTCATTCTTGACCTCGCTACACGCTACTCGCTCCTTCTTTTTCTTCTCCATCCTGAATCACCCCGCCAGCAATCCGCGGCAGTACCCCAGGGTCCATGCCGTGCTTATCATCCGCCTGTCCCAGGCGTGATTGAACAAGGGTGATTTATCGGCCGGGATTTCGCTGGTGAAAATCGGGAAATGTTCGGGATGCAGGATGCCCTGATAACCGATCTTGCGCAATGCGGCGATGGCCTCTTTCAATGGTATCCTTCCGGCTCCGAACTGGGCTTCTTCTGTCTGTTTTCCCCAGTATCCCCTTACATCGCGCAGATGGACTACGAATATGCGTTTCTTCCATTTGCGGATGGTCTTCGGCAGATCGAGACCTGCCAGGGCTATGCAGCCGAAACAGAATAGGAGTCCGAAATTTGCCCTCCCGACCCGCCTGAACAGATTGTCGATGTCGGCGGCCGTGTCATAGCGTGATC
>JBAZRS010000051.1:0-15151 GCA_041662825.1 Victivallales bacterium
GACCATCTTGCTTACATTGTAAATAGCGGTCAACTGCGGGATTCCAACACCGGTGACCACACGGGTCGTGCATATCGAACCGGGGCCGATCCCGACTTTCAATGCATCGGCGCCGGCATCAAGAAGGGCCTTTGCAGCCTCGCCTGTTGCGATGTTGCCGGCTATGATGTCAACCTTGTCCCCAAAGCGTTTTTTAAACATCTTTACTGTTTCAATGACTCCCTTTGAATGTCCGTGCGCGGTGTCGATGACAATCACATCTACGCGGGCTTTCACCAGCGCCTCAGCCCTGGCTTCATCATATGGTCCTATGGCCGCCGCGACCCTGAGCCTGTGCTCCCTGTCGCGATTGTAGATCGGGGTCGTGTTTTCAATCAGCTCCTTCACATCATGAAAGCTGTAAAGCCCTATGAGTGTTCCATCCCCATCAACAATAGGAAGCTTGCCGACCTTGTTTTGAACCATCACCTTGAAGGCCTGGTCGAGGGTTGTATGCTCAGGCGCTGAAATAGGTTTTTTCGACATTACATCACTTAGTTTCACATTGTAATCTGTGAGAAATTTAATGTCACGCGAAGTTATTATTCCGACAAGTTGCCCGTTTTTCCCGATAATCGGGAATCCGGAGAAGGTGTATTTCATTTTCTGTTTTATGGCCAGGATTTGCGCTACACTCTGATCCTGATTGAAGCAAACCGGTTCTTCGATCAGGCCGTGAAGATAGGATTTGACTTTCCTGACCTCGTCCGCCTGCCGTTTGACATCGAGATTCTTATGTATGACGCCTATTCCGCCCAGGGTCGCCATGGCAATCGCCATTTTGCTTTCGGTCACGGTGTCCATCGCCGCGCTGATGAACGGGATGTTCAGGTTTATGTTCCTTGAAAGTCTGGTCGCCACGTCTGTGTCGGCGGGAAGAAAGTCGGCATATCCGGTCACGAGCGAAACATCGTCGAAGGTCAAACCCTCATGCGGAACAGCATCCATGAATTTATCCAAATATTTATTTATCATTTACAGAAGGCTCCATTATTACAGCAGTTTTCTAACGTTTAGCGGCGTAAGATACAGTATTTAGCTTCCTAATGCAAAATATTTTTAATGATTAGCCGAAATCTTCCTTTTTCTCATTAGTTTTTAGGGCATTTCGTGCTATTGTTGCCAATTCAATTTTTACAGTATGTGAGACTTAATTTTGGAGAACATAAATGAGCGATGAAAAGAATTTATTTCCAGACATACCTGTCGTTGGAAAGGACAATTATACTGCCAATGAAATCACTGTGCTCGAAGGGCTCGAAGCGGTCCGCAAGCGTCCCAGCATGTACATCGGGGACACAGGACTCCGCGGACTGCATCACCTGGTATATGAAGTCGTCGACAACAGTATCGACGAGGCTCTTGCAGGGCATGCAAAAAACATAGATGTGGTAATCCGCGTTGACAACAGCGTCTCTGTCAAGGACGACGGCCGCGGAATTCCCGTTGACATGCACAAGGAAGAGGGAAAACCGGCCGTTGAAGTTGTTCTTACAATCCTGCATGCGGGCGGAAAATTCGACCACAACTCCTACAAGGTTTCTGGCGGTCTCCATGGTGTCGGCGTATCCTGCGTCAACGCCCTCAGCGAATGGCTTGAAGTGGAGGTCCACAGGGACGGATACGCCTATAATATCAGATTTGAAAGAGGCAAAACCGTCAGTCCACTCCAGAAGATCCGTCCCACAAAACTCAGGGGAACTACTGTAACATTCAAGCCGGACGGGCAGATATTCCCGGAGACTGTCTATGTTTGGGACACCCTTGCGAACCGCCTCAGGGAACTCGCCTTCCTCAACAAGGGGATAAAGATCACACTCAAGGATGAACGCAACAAGAATGAAATCCGCGATGAAACCTTCTGCTATGAAGGCGGAATAGTGGAGTTCATCAAGCACCTGAACGCGAACAAGATTCCCCTCCACAAAGATGTAATCTATCTGAGCAGGGCGAAAGACGGCATAGAAGTCGAACTTGCCATGCAGTACAACGACACGTTCACAGAAACTATTTTCAGCTATGTCAACAACATCAACACCATTGAGGGCGGTACACATCTTTCCGGATTCCAGACCGCCTTGACCAGGACTATCAATAATTATGCAAAAAACTCCAACCTCCTGAAGAATGAGAAACCTGTCACCGGAAATGACACCCGTGAAGGTCTTACGGCCGTCATAAGCGTGAAAGTTCCGGAGCCCCAGTTCGAAGGTCAGACCAAGACCAAGCTCGGAAACGGTGATGTGAAGGGAATTGTGGATTCGGTTGTCAACGACGGGCTTTCCGCATTCCTTGAGGAGAATCCGCAGACCGCCAAGGAAGTCATAAGCAAGGCCCTGACGGCCGCGCGCGCCAGGGAGGCCGCGAAAAAAGCCCGTGAACTCGTCCAGAGAAAAGGCGTCATGGACGGCTTTTCCCTTCCCGGAAAACTTTCCGACTGTTCTGAAAAAGATCCGGCAAGGTCGGAGATCTACATCGTCGAGGGTGATTCCGCAGGAGGTTCCGCGAAACAGGGAAGGGACAGCAAGTTCCAAGCCGTCCTTCCCATACGAGGCAAACTGATCAACGTTGAAAAGGCCAGACTAGACAAGATCCTCCAGAACAAGGAAATCCAGTCTCTGATCGCCGCAGTCGGGTGCGGGGTCGGGCAGGATGAATTCGATATCGCGAAAGCCCGCTATCACAGGGTGGTAATTATGACCGACGCAGATGTTGACGGTTCGCATATCCGCACGCTTATACTCACATTCATATTCCGCCAGATGAAACAGCTCATCGACGCCGGATATGTATATATTGCAAAACCCCCACTCTTCAAGGTGCGGAAGCGCAAGAAGGAAAGGTACATCGACACGGAAGAACAACTCGACAAATATCTGATTGAACTCGGTCTTGAAGAAGCGGAGGTCTTCAGGATTCCCGGAAAGAAGATGGGCGGCGAGGAACTTTCAAAATCAATTGAAATCTTAAATTCGGTCCAGCAGATAGCTGCAGGACTCCAGAGGCACGGGATTGAACCCGAGATATTCTTCCAGAAAATACAGGACGGAAAATTCCCCCTTGCGAAGATCATTGTCCGCGAAAATGACGGAACCGCTTCTGAAACATACGCCTATTCCGACAAAGAGGAGGCCGATATAATTGACGCCGCCGAAAAGAGGCTTGTGCACCATAAGGAGGATGAATTCTTCTCTCTCGAACCTGAAATAATAGACGAAGAGGGAAAGATTATCCAGAGCAAGCGCGAGCTGCACCCGAATATCGATGTGATAACCATCTATGAATCGAAGGCCTGTGAAGATCTGGCATCCAGCTTGGCAAAATACGATCTGGACATCCGGACCCTTTATTCCGGGAATGAACCCATTTTCGAGATTATCATAGGCGATGACGGCAAGAAGATAGAGTTGAATTCGCTGATCCAGCTTTTTGAAGAAATAAAAAGGCTCGGACGCCAGGGGCTTTATATCCAGCGTTACAAAGGTCTTGGTGAAATGAACGCGGAACAGCTCTGGGAAACCACCATGGATCCGAGCCAGCGCAAGATGATAAGGGTGACAATGGAGGACGCTGTCGAAGCCGAACGGATCTTCACTCTTCTGATGGGCGATGAGGTTGATCCCCGCAGGGACTATATAGAGAAATACGCTGCAAGTGTAAAAGACCTGGATATCTAATAAAAATAATGAAAAGCAAAAATCCTAATAAAGTAAAGGCTCTCGTAATTACAGGATTCGGACTGAACTGTGAAGCTGAAACTTCTGCAGCCTTCCGCATCTGCGGAGCCACCCCGGAGCAGATACACCTTAACGATCTTCTTGACGGCAGTCGCAGCCTTGACGAGTTCCACATACTTGTTTTCATCGGCGGCTTCTCGTTCGGGGATCACCTCGGGGCAGGCACCATTTTCGCAAACAGAATAAAATTCCGCATGCGGGCGCAACTTGAGAAATTTGTCGCCGACGGCAAACTCGTGATCGGAATCTGCAACGGGTTCCAGACACTCACGCGCCTGGGCCTGGTTCCGGCACTGGACGGCAAGTATTTCACCCAGCAGGCCGCCCTCGCCCACAATGACAGCGGAACATTCCGCGACGACTGGATTCACCTCAAGGCAAATCCGAAATGCAAATGTGTCTTCACAAAGGGAATTGACCGTGTCTTTCTTCCGATCCGACACGGCGAAGGCAAATTTGCGGCAGATGATGCCGTACTGAAAAGAATCGAAAAGGAAAATCTTGTCGCCCTCAGATACTGCGATGCGAACGGGAGTGTGAAATGCGGATTCCCGGACAATCCAAACGGTTCCCTCAACGGCATAGCCGGAATATGCGACACAACAGGCAGGATCTTCGGACTCATGCCCCATCCTGAAGCGCATCTTTCACCTTTCAATTCCCCTTGCTGGACGACAGAGAGAATCGAAGGAAATCTTCCAAAAGAAGGTCAGGGTGTCGTATTTTTCAGGAACGCAGTGACTTTCGCGGCCGAGAACCTGGTATGAAATAACTTTTCTTTGGAGCCAAAGAAAAGTTTCTAATAAAGGTTGCATTAAAGACATGCAAGTTTTGCCCGAAAAAATGCTTCAGGCACTATGTGCCGACAACCCCGCAATTCTTACTGAAACCGTTTCCGCCCTTTCCAGGAAATTCCCGGATTTGCCGCCTGATGAAATAATGAAACTCGCCACACCCCTGATATGTCCGGATAACATTGATTTCCCGGAACTTGTCCTGAATCCGGAGACAGCAGGCTGCCATATCGGGATCAATAAGCCGGATCTTTCTCCTGCGGAATTCGCAATATACTGGCTTATGGCGATCAGACATAAGAACAGACTGCCCCCCCTTCGCGGCGAAGAAGCCCTATTTGAGGAGTTCAGGGCTTTTGCAGAATCAACCTCCTCAAATGTGATGCCTGAAATTATCGGCAATGACCGGTTTAAAAATATTGATCCTGACACGCTAAGGACAGTCGCGGAAAACATTTCCAGAAAAATTGAAGCCTCCGTTGAAATAATGAACGGAATGGTTCATTTCCTCCCCGTCAAAGGCATGAGCATCTACGGCATATCCGTCCCCTCCTCCAAAATATTCTGCCCAAGAAATTATTAAAAATCTAATCTTTTCCACTTGAAATGGCTTAATACACTACTATTCTTATATACTTTTAAGAGTATCATTAATTAAGGAGGTTTGATTATGAAAATCTACAGTGACATCACACAGGTTGTCGGGAATACTCCGCTGGTGAAGCTCAACAAGCTTACGAAAGACTCACAGGCGACAGTCCTGGTTAAACTCGAATCCATGAATCCGCTCTGGAGCGTGAAGGATCGTATCGGCGTGGCGATGATTGACGCCGCCGAACGTGAAGGCAAACTCAAGCCGGGCGGAATAATTGTTGAGCCTACAAGCGGAAACACCGGAATCGCCCTGGCATTCGTCTCGGCGACGCGCGGATACAAGTTGATCCTGACCATGCCGGAGACCATGAGTCTTGAGCGCCGGAAACTCCTGAAAATACTCGGTGCGGAACTCGTTCTCACTCCTGGAGAAAAAGGAATGAAGGGCGCTGTCGACAAGGCCGAGGAAATCCATAAAAACACCCCGGGCTCTATTCTTCCGCAACAGTTCAACAATCCCGCAAACCCGGAAATCCACCGGAAGACTACCGCAGAGGAAATCTACCGTGACACTGATGGAAATGTTGATATTTTCGTTGCTGGCGTAGGCACAGGCGGAACCATCACCGGGGTTTCGGAAGTCCTGAAATCGCGCATTCCCGGCTTTAAAACCATAGCTGTGGAACCTCTTGACTCTCCTGTGCTATCCGGGGGAAATCCAGGCCAGCATAAAATACAGGGAATCGGCGCCGGTTTCATTCCGGGTGTTCTTAGGAAAGATCTCATCGATGAAATCATAAAGGTGAAACACGAGGACGCCGGCGAAATTTCACGCCGTCTGGCCAAAGAAGAGGGAATACTTGCCGGGATATCATCCGGAGCAAACGTCTGGGCCGCCCTGCAGGTGGCGAATCGTCCGGAAAACAAGGGAAAGACCATTGTCACGGTCATCTGCGACACCGGCGAAAGATATCTTTCAACCTGGCTCTTCCAGAATGTGCTGGATGAAAAGCAGTGAAATCTAATTTTCTTTTTGTGAGTCGTCCGACTCACAAAAAGAAAATTATAAAGGGTTGTGCTAAATAAGAGAAATTCAAAGGAGTAAGAATGAGATTTGAAACACTTGCCATAAGGGCCGGACAGGATCCGGACAAGGAAACAGGATCAGTAATTGTTCCGATTTACCAGACTTCCACTTTTTTCCAGAAGTCCCTGGATAAGTTCGGTCAGTATGAATACTCGCGTTCAGGAAATCCGACACGCCATGCGCTCGAAACGGCCATCGCCTCCCTGGAGGGCGGAAAACACGGACTGGCCTATGCGTCAGGCTCTGCGGCGACCGTGGGTGTCCTGCAACTGTTGAATGCAGGGGACCATGTCGTCGCCGGACAGGACCTATACGGCGGAACCTTCCGCCTTCTGGAATCCGTTTATAAAAAACAGGGGATAGAGGTCTCCTATGCAAACACTTATAATATTGACGAGTTCAAGAAGTCTTTCCGGAAAAACACAAAGATGGTCTGGATGGAGACTCCCACCAATCCGCTGCTGAAGATATCCGATATTGCGAAAATCGCGGAGATATCAAAATCCTTCAAGGCGCTTCTGGTTGTTGACAACACCTTCCTCAGCCCGTTCTTCCAGAAACCGCTTTCACTCGGAGCAGATATAATTGTACATAGCACCACCAAATATATTGCCGGCCACAGCGACATAATCGGAGGTGCAGTAGTAACTTCGAACGAGAAAGCCTATGATGCCATGAAATTCTATCAGAATGCAGGCGGGGCGGTTCCGGGGGTTCTTGACTGCTGGCTTACGCTCAGAGGCTTGAAAACCCTTGCCATCCGTATGAGAGAACACGAGGCAAATTCAATTTACCTGGCAAAATGGCTGCATACTCATCCGAAAATAAAGAAGGTTTTCTATCCCGGCCTTCCAAGCCATGAGAATCATGAACTGGCGAAAAAACAGCAGACCGGTTTTGGCGCGGTCATCAGCATTCTCCTTGACGGCGGATATGACGAAGCCAAAAAGTTCTGCGAAAGCCTGAAGATCTTCATGCTTGCGGAAAGCCTTGGCGGTGTTGAATCCCTGGTGTGCTATCCTGTGAAGATGTCCCATGCAGTCCTTTCCGAAGAGGACCGTCAGAAACAGGGCATCACCGCAAACCTCGTCCGTCTTTCAGTAGGCATCGAGAACAAGGAAGACCTGAAGGAAGACCTGGCGCAGGCGCTGGAATTTTTAAACTAGGCGGCCAAAGGCCGCAACTCTTGAACAATCGAATATCGAACATTCTAATGACGAATATCGAAGTACAGGAAAGGAATGAATCGGAGAGCCGGTGAATCGGCGAATCCGCCGTCGCAAAGAAGCTATGGCGGACGCAGTCGGAGCTGAAGATTGTTGGAGCGTGTCTTGATTGGAATTGAATTTACCCTTGGATATTCCTTGTTGGATATTCAATTCCTTAACGTTAAATTAGGAGGCTGGAAGCCGCGACTTCAAATGCTCAAAGAAAAGAACAGCCCTTACGGGCTTAACTACTAACGAATTCAAAATCCTGTTATTTGTTTGTAGTTAATGCCGTAAGGCATGTTCTTAGATTTTATTGATTGCTTCTTCGCAACTTTGAAATTCCTTAGCGTGAACTTAACCGGCTTCGCCGGGACTCTTTACGGAACGCCGAACTTCCGCCTTCGCAGAGAAGCTGCGGCGTGACTGGCCAGCTCGGTTCTTTTGTCATTTACCATTAAAGCCGGTTTGAAAACCGGCGTTCCTTAAAATACAATTCCTAATTTTGAATCGCATGCAGGTCATGCAGTGTCAACAACAAACCATTCATAATTTTCCTGAGAGATATAGTGGATAATTGTGACAAACAGGATATGAACGGTCCAGATTCCTTGCGGTGACTTTGATTTTCAGCTCCGGAGAGTACTTGTCTGAAAAAGCGCTCAGGCTATTTGGCAGTATCAAAGAACTCCCAATGTCTTAAGGCAGGCTTTCCCCAGCTCAATACGCTTTGCTGCATTAGTTGTATCCGGCATGTCGATATTCAGCGCAAAACTGTAGATGCGATTTTCTTTCTGCACCCAGCCGACCCACCAGCCGATTTTTGAATCCCAGCCGGTCTTGCCATACAGAATCCAACCATTGCCCTGCTCCAACTGGACAATTTCCCGTACTTTTGCCTGGATGTCCTTGGGAAAAGGAAGTTCGTCTTTTGCCAGGCGGGCAAGGAACTGGGCCTGTTCCACCGCGCTGATCTTCAGCGGCCCTATCAGCCAGAAATCATCAACTGCAGTACCGATCTCCCCGTTTCCGTATCCTATTTTGGCAAAATTTTCACGCATGGCATCAAGACCAATGCGCCGTGCAAGCTCCTTATATATTGGCACATTTGAAATCTTGATTGCCTCACGCAGCCCCATATCATGCTCCCAGGCCTTTACAGGCTGCGGTTTTCCTCCATACGGCATTACTTCATCAACGCTCTTCACCACGCCAGTCGAAAGGCCTATCAGGCTGTTTGGAATCTTGAAGGTTGAAGCCGGTATGAATCGGGTCTCCGCCCGAAAACGCTCATGCCCGATAAAACGATTTGCACTGACATCGTAAAGGACGAATGTGCCTTTTACACCAGAGGTGCTAAACAGCTTACTTAGCTCCGGACCGTCCTGCCAATCAAAAGCGTAGCTTTGGCAAGCTATCAACAGGAATATGGCTGAAAAAAGATTTCTCATATCGTTACTGCAACCAGAAACCGGTCACTTTGCCTTCTTTTATGACAAGTTTGGCAAGAGTGTCATCACCGCCGTCCTTGTAAGTAATCTTCCACAGTAGAACCTTGCATCCCTGCTGTGACAGTTCGCCAATATACTGGCATGCATATCCCTTCTTCATTCGTGGAGATAGCTGACCACTCACGCCTTGGAGCATGGGCTTTGTAAGGGCGGCCTTGAAAGCATCGCCTGCGTCGGCCACGAAGCTGTCGTAATCGTTCAGTTCAACCGCCTTTAGAAGCTTGTCCAGTGTGGCACGACCATGTTCTGCAGGATCCCCGGCCAGACACTGCATTGCCATGAACACCATCGAAAAACACAGCACACAAGACACAACGATAATTCGCCTCGCATTCATCTTCATGATTCCCCTTTCATTTTTCTCTATAAATTTCTGTTTCCTTCAATTGTAACTGTGATTGCTGATTACAGTCTCCCGTTCCTCCGTCCGGATGCAGTTTCCTCCATCTTTCGGCATAGAGAAAATAAACACCCGGCCCGAAAGAAAGCAACATCACCGCAATACCAAACGTGATTCCCACAAATGTGCAAGATCCAGCACAACAGTAGTCTCGGTGCCTGGCGACAATGTGGGTTGGTACCGCTACAAGCAAAGCGATTACGCTTCCTTGGAGAAGATGTTTACACTGCCTTAGAATTACGCTTTTTGGCTCTTGCCCAGATGTTGCCCGGCAGAAAACAAAACTCCATATTATCCAGACAATAATGCAGAACCCAATCGCAGTCCAGCCCTCCCAGCCTCTCTTAAAGGCGGCATCTTTTTGGAAAAACTCTTCTGCAGAACATATAATTCCCAGGAAAAGTGCCCCGGCTAGAAATCCGGATACGATTATCGGTAAATATACAGACCTTTTTGATGTCGGCCTTCTGCCTGCGATTTTAACGGGAATAAACAGAAGTCCCGCCTGACATAGCGACAATATCCCTATGAATATCCAATATGCAGGAGCCTTAAGACAACTGATAACCTCTCCTGCGTTTGAAAATCCTTTATCAGGAAAGTAAAAAGCCGCCAAAAGAACTGGCCAGGTCAGCAGTATGAATAGAACGGCATACGCCAGAACGACAAACAGAGCTATTCTTTTCATCGGTTCCCCTTTGTGTTATGGAATCATTCCTTCTTCCCATTTCTCCACGTGTGCAGGCGTCTTCCCGGTCAGCAGGGATACGAATGCGAGCAAAGCCATCCGCGCATCTCCTATTGGATGATAAAACGCATCCCAGTTCTCGCTGTCTTCCCCGTCGTGATTTGGAATGACATACTGGAAGCAGTGAGCTTCCTTCAGCTCGGGAATGGACACGCTTGGCTCTACAGTCTTGAGGAAGAGGATTTCTTCACGGGATAACGGGGACATGAACACACTCAAACGGTTTACCCCGGACAGCTCTGGACGAGTCTGCAATGCACGCCCGACAAATGGGTTTCCCTCGAAAAACACATTGCCTTTGGCAAGTGATGCTGACAACTCCTGAAGATCCAAAGCCTGCAGATCGCCCCGGACATCCATAACCGCAAAATGTCCCCTCCCCTTCAGACTATCCACCTGGCTGCGGGAGCGGAAATGGTAGTCGACTCCATCCACCTCGCCCGGTCTGGCGCTACGGCTGTTGTAAAGCACAAGGGGCTGCAATGTCTCACGCAGTTCCGGATGAAACTTTGCGATAGCTTTTGACAAGGGGCTCTTCCCAACGCATGAAGGCCCGGAGAGAATGACAAGTCGTCCTTTTGTTTCCTCAGACATGTTACCTCCTCCGTTCAGGTGGACTTAACCGGCTTCGCCGGGATTTAATCTCTTTTGAACTGTAGCGTCTATTGCGTCTTTAGCGTTACTTTTCTTAACGCAAGAGGCGCAAAGGGCGCAAACGTGTTAAAATACAATTTCCTATACGATTGAATTAGGCGGCCAAGAGCCGCAACTTTTAATACCTAAATAAATTCCAAGCTCCAAACTCCAAGTACCAAACAATATTCAAAATAGAAAAACCAAACTCCAAGCAAATATGTCAAACAAAGAAAAGAACAGCCCTTACGGGCTTAACTACTAACGAACTCAAAATTCCTGTTCTTTGTTTGTAGTTAATGCCGTAAGGCATGTTCTTAAATTGTTTTCTTCATTGAAATATGGAGCTTGTTTGGGTTTTGGAATTTGAATATTGGAATTTGAATTACCATTGGATATTGGACATTACTTGTTGGATATTGGATATTGAAATTCCTTAACGATAAATAACGCGACCAACGGCCGCAGATCAGGATTCTGCTGTTGGATTATCCACGATTCATCGCGACTCTTCCCCTCCATGCAAAGATCCTCGATGATCATCGCAAGCAGCACTGAGTTCTCGCTACTGAGTTCACGTTTCATCGGCGCCTTCCGAAAGATTTTTGTCAATCCATATTACCCTACAGAAGATACACTTGAAACTTGTCTTATCAAAAATTTTGAATTTTTTACAGGATAGCAGGATAAGCCTGATTGAAATTTCGACGAGTTCAGCTTCAAGTTTAGAGCAAGCTTTTATTTTGGGGTTACACCAGATAAACCGGGGATTTCATTTTGACGGAAACAAACTGCCATCTGCGGAAACTGGTGATCGGGCTGAAAACCCGGATTCTCCAAATTAAAGCCTACTTAACACGACAGTTTCAGGTTAACCCATCCCTGCCGGTGCTGGCCGCAATGATTATCGGGATAATACCGTTCTCCCTCAATCAGGATATCTCATTACTTCCGGCAATATCATATTCAGTTTTCCTGTGCACTGTCTTCTTTGTCTTCCTTGACCTCAGGAATATCATTAAAGTTGCGATATTCGCAACAGTCGCTTTCATTTTAACTTTAAATGCAAGAACCCCGTCCGAAAACAACTATGATTCGGTGCTGCCCAACAAAAACTGCGGGGCGATAATCGAAGCCGAAGTAGCAGACACCACATGTACGTCGCAGGAGTCGGCGGAATGGCTTCCTCAGCCCTATCTCATGAAAACAGGCGTGCTCCGCTTCAAATATTCGGAGTCGGACAAGTGGCGCGAAACAGAGGGGCTCGCAGCCGCCATCCTCCCGAGGGAATGTCCACGACTTGAATACGGGGACAGGATCCTTTTGAAGGGGGCTTTCATTTTCCCAGATCCGCCCCTTTTCAAGGGGGACTTTGATTTCAAAAAGTTTTTGCTGGCAAACGGGATGAGAAGGGTTTTTGACGCTGAAGAATGTGAAATCATCCGGAAATCCGACAATCGAAATGTATATCACAACATTCTTTCGATCCGTGATTTCCTGATGAACAAGACCGTCGCCGGCATGAAGGATGTGGAAAACAAAAAGATAGCCGCCGCAATCATTTTCGGATGCAGGCAGGGTCTGAGTATTGAAGACCGCAGGAATTTCATCAAGAGCGGGACAATCCACGTTTTTTCAATAAGCGGTCTGCATGTCGGCATAATGGCGGTGATGCTTTTCTGGATATTCAGATGGCTGCCGTTCAGGGCGAGGCACCTCATTATTCCCGCGATAATATTCGTCTATGTTTTCACAACCGGCATGTCCCCGCCTGCCGTAAGGTCGTCCCTGATGATAAGCGTCTGGTGCCTTCAAAGGGCGTTTCTTTATCCCTCGTCTTCCCTTAATTCGGTTTTTGTCGCGGCGGTGATAATACTCTTGTTCAATCCCTTTGCAATGCTTGATGTGGGTTTCCAGTTCTCCTTCATAGTCGCCGGTTTCCTGGTGCTTTCCTGGAACAACTCTGAAAAGCTGGTCTCATCGGCTTTGGAAATGACCAAATGGATTCCGGTGCAACAGAAGTTTTCCGTCAACCTGATAAAAAACAGGCTGACAATTAATATTTTACGCTCCATTATTACGAGTCTTGTCGCCTGGCTTTCCGGAATAGGGCTTTGTCTTGCTTATCAGGGGCTTTTCTCGTCATCGTCAATACTTGCGAATTTGATAATAATCCCTTTTGTCTCGCTGTTTACCGGGGCGGCCATTGCGAAAATCGCATTTTTCCCGTTATGGCCGGTTGCGAATCTCGCAACCCTCGTCAGCGAATGGTCGCTGGACGTTATCCGGAATGTAAGCGGAGCGGGCGCCTCCTTCGGGAATGAATATCTCCTCAAACCCCCCTTATGGATTCTTGCAATATTCTATGTTGCCGTAATCATAGTAATCACATCGGAAAGGAAGAGGACTTTCATAATATCGGCCACGCTGGTTGTCCTGATAACCAGTTTCTGGTACTGGAACAGCGCTTTCAATCCAGGTTCGGTCTATATTATTTGCGGCGGAGAAAGCCAGGAACCTGTGATAGCCGTATGCCCGCCGGGAGATAGCGGGTCGCTGATTGTAAATGCCGGCTCCAGGCAGGCTGCAAGACCGCTTATGAATCTGCTATACACTAGGGGGACAGACACGGTGGAGACACTGCTGATTTGCGAATCCCGCAAAGACTTCTGCTCCGGATCAAAATATGTATTGTCGGGAATACGGGTTTCCCATTTGGTGATGCCTGAAAAATACAAACAGAGCTGGTTTTCGAAGAAGACTGTTGAAACAGCTGAAAAAGAGGGATGCGAAATAAGTTTCATTTCAGGCGAAAACGAGAGAAGCTTCAAAAAAGGAAATATAAATTGCCGTTTTGAGAAAAAGGAAAACATGACGACCGGCTATTTTATCGAATGCATGCTCAGGGAACGGTCTTTGAAAATAAATATCACCAGTCATGAGGCTGGAGTAAAGAAGATTGAAATAAATGCGGCGGGGCACAACAATATCCTGGAACTTGTAAACACAAACGTTCCGGTACTGAGGGAGCTTTCCTTTTAAATTAGGCGGCTGAAGGCCGCAACTTTTAATAATTTGAACACCGAACACTGAACATCGAACTTCCAACTTCTAATGAATTCAATTTTAATTCAATGTTCAATGTGGGATGTTCATTTCTTTGAAATTCCTTAGCCTTGAATTAGGCGGCTTTGTGCCGCAACTTTTGAACAATCTAATATCGAACAACCGAATATCGAATTACGAAGTAAAGATAATCTGAACGTATAGTGAAGTGGATTTTTGATTTACGAGTGTGACAACGCTCCTTAAGCTAGAAAGACAGTTTTTCAGCTCCTGAAAAACTACAGATACCTGGAGAATTTCGGGTCGGCAGACATCTGCTTAACCAGTTCTTTCAATCTCTGGGCGGAATGTGTTTTGCAGACAAGGGTGACATCCTCGGTGTGCACTATGATCATGTCATCAACATCAATGGTGCCGATCAGGTGATTATTGTCTCCGACAATTATGCAGTCATTGGTGTTTAAGCCTGAATGAAGTCCGCGGACAATGTTATTGTTTTCCGACGGCCGTATCTGGTTTCTCAAAGCCGTCCAGCTTCCGACATCATCCCAGGGGAATGAACACTCGGCGACGACAAGATCGGTGATTTTCTCCATCACGGCGTAGTCGATGGATATTCTGTCGAGTTTTGAATATTCCTTTTCAACTGTTTCAATGAAATTTCCGGTTTTCAGAGATTTTTTAATAGCTCCGGCGGCGGCTTCAAGGTCGGGCGCGAATTTCCTGAAAGCGTCCATAATCGTGGAGACAGACCATATGAACATTCCCGCATTCCATTTATAGGATCCGTCCGCAAGGAATTTCCTGGCAGTTTCGGGATCCGGTTTCTCTTTAAATCCCAACCCCCTGTAGAACAGCGTATCCGAGTTAGAAGTCAATCTGCTTCCGCAGTGGATATAGCCATAACCGTTGCTTGGATAAGTGGGATTAATTCCTATTGTCACTATCTTCCCCTCATCCTCTTCGGCAAGGTCAGCGCTGTCATTGATGACTTTTGCGAAAGCCTCAACATCTTTTATAAGATGATCTGCCGGAAAAATCCCCATCACCGGATTTTTCGAGGCTGATTTTGCCGAAACGACGGCTGTCGCCATAGCAATGCAAGGGGCGGTGTCTTTTCCCGCCGGTTCCCCGATTATGTTTTCCGGGGGTATGTCCGGTAGGAGGGATCTCATCGGCGGAACATAATCGCGGTTTGTGATTATGATTATGTTTTCGGGGACTGCGACGGACTTCAGTCTTTCCACGGTCTGTTCGATGAGCGTCAAATCGCCGACAAGGCGCAAAAGCGGTTTGGGGTTGGAGATGCGGCTCTGAGGCCAGAACCTTTCACC
>JBAZRS010000052.1:0-15002 GCA_041662825.1 Victivallales bacterium
CCCATTTTTTTGCATTCCGGGATTTTTATTTTTAACCATTTGGATTATAATAATGTGGTAACGTTGAGATACAATGGGAAAATCATGATATGTCCAGTTTAAAAGATATTGCGGAGCGAGCGAATCGTTCGATAAATACTGTCAGCCGGGCGATCAGGGGGCGCGGTTATGTCTCGGAAGACGCGCGTGAAAAGGTGTTGAGGATTTCCGTGGAGCTGGGCTACCGGCCCAACCGTGCGGCGCGCAGTCTCCGTTTCAGGAAAAATTTCGAGATAGCCGTGGTAACTTTTCTCGGGACGAACAGCAGCGGCGACCAGCTGATGATGGAAAAGTTTGCCGGCATAAAAAAACGCCTGTCCGCCTCAGGTTATGAGATGAATCTGCATTTTCTGGACATTGACAGCGATTTCGAATCGGTGAATCTAAAGCTGCTGGAGGATATCGCCGGACAGAATCCGGAAGGCATAATAGTAGTTGGTGACGGGGAACTGTGCAGGTCAATATACCGTTTGATGGAAAAGAAGAGGATTCCTGCAGTGCTCATCTCATATGATGTGATCCCGAAAATGGACTGTGTCTACATTGACCGCATGCAGGGAGTGCATGACGCAGTGCATTATTTGGCGCAAAAAGGGTGCGGTAAAATTGCATTTGCAGGGTACCTGGGGACAGCCTGCAACCGTATCCGGGGTTATCGCAAAGCCGTCAAGGAACTCGGGTTAAAGGAAATGATTTTCGCTGAAAGGAGTTTTTCCGGTGAAAACCTGAAACTGATTTTTTCGCTGGGATTTGCGATGTCCAAAGAGATATCCGCGGCGAAGGTTCCACCTGATGCCGTAATTGCCTATTCGGATTATCTTGCGGCCGGACTGATTGCGGGTTTCCGGGAAGCTGGAGTCGGGATACCGGGAGAGATTGCGGTGGTCGGTTTTGACAACCGCGAGCTGGCGGCGTTCACAAGTCCGGGATTGACAACTATAGCACAGCCTAATTTCATGGCCGGTGAACTGTCGGCGGAAATGCTGTTGGAAAAGATAACCGGGAAACGCGGGCGCTCCAGAGCCATAGGAGTTCCGATGAGCCTGAAGATCAGGTGTTCAGCCTAATCCGGCAGAGCCGGAACCAAATAAGGAAAATAAGGGATGTGCCTTGCGCAGGAATAAATCTTGCGTTAAAAACACAAGATTTAACTTTTAAGAGACTAATATCCAATATTCGAGCGCAGGAAGTTGTCAGTAAACAGTTATCGGTGATGTGGAACAACGATTAAAAAGCAAAAGGATAAGAAATGAGCAAACAGAAATTCAAAGTTGGTATTGTCGGGGCCGGCAGCAGGGGAATACTTGCTTTCGGTAAAACTATTTCTACTCGCAGTGATGCCCAGGTGGTGGCGCTTTGCGACCTCAACCAGATCAGGATGGAATTTGCAGCCAAAGACTTGGGGTTGAAACCCAATTTCTACACTTCCGTTGAAACCATGATCGCCTCTGAAAAGCTTGATGCGGCAGTCATTACCAGTCCGGATTTCTGCCATGAATCAAACGCGGTGGCTGCGTTGAACAGCGGCGTCAATGTCCTGATTGACAAGCCGCTGGCGATAACTGTAAAAGGATGCCAGAACATCATCGGCGCAGCGGAAAGAGCAGGCAAATCCGTCATGATTGGTTTCAACCTGCGCCATAACGCAGTGCTCAAAAAACTGAAGAAACTGGTTTCCGAAGGTGCGCTTGGCCGGATCTTCCTGATAGAGAACCGCGAATTCTACGATGGCGGACGCACCTATATGTCACGCTGGAACCGCCTTTATGCAAAGTGCGGCGGACTCTGGATACATAAGGGGAGCCATGATTTTGACATTTTCAACTGGCTGCTGGATTTCCCGAAACCTGTCAAGGTCAGTGCTTTCGCCGGGGTTGACGTGTTTAATCCGCAGCATATCCCGTTCACGGTGAAACCAGGGATGCCGGTCGGTCCGACATGCCATCAATGCAGCTACGGCGGGATTTGCCCGGACATTTACAGGATAGACGATATTCAGAACACCCCCTGGAACGACCGTGCAGTAGCCCTGGACGGCTATTCCAAAGACCTCTGCATGTACACATCCGACAAAGACACGCATGACAACGGCATAGCGATCGTCGAGTATGAGAACGGTGTAAAAGCCAGCCATCTCGAATGTTTCATCACATCGGTGAATGACCGCCTCTATACGGTGGTGGGCGATCTCGGCCAGGCCGAAGTCAGCTTGGAGAAAAGGCTTATCACCGTCCAGCCGCGCTGGAGCAAGGAGACAATCACACATCATATTCCGGATGTGGAGGGCGGACACGGTGGCGCCGATCCGATGTTGATAGACTCCTTTTTCAGGGTGCTCAAAGGCGAAGAGGAAAACAGTTCAACAACCGAGCATGGCATGTGGGCGACCGCCATCGGGCAGGCTGCTGAAATTTCCCGCCGCGAAGAGCGCACGGTGAAAGTTGCCGAGATGTTCCGGTGATATGATCTGACACGCCATAAAGATTGTATTTCCCCCGCAGGACGTTATTACGGAAAAGGGAAATATTTTTTTGGAAAATGAGGTGAATGCCGTCATAGGAATATGAAGCGGCCAAATGCAGCGCTGAACATCTTTCCCCGTTAAAGGCGCGCAAGCTAATCAGGGAAGGTGCTGTCAAAGCCATAAACAAGCTGAAAAAGTCGCCGTCGTCATTCAAATATCCCAAGCTGTCTTCTCCATATCGTATGGTAATTGAATTCCGCGAGTATGCTGAAAGGAATCAACAGGCTTATGTCAAAATCAACAAACACCCTGACAGCATCATAGGACTGATGAACATGCCTTGGAAACAAAATTGAACATTCAAAATCTCAGCTCTGACGCGGAAATCCGGTTTTTCCATGTGCTAAGGGCATGTCGACTCGAAATAAATTAAAACTGTCTTGACATAACAGAACATGTCTGTTATCGTGTTTTTCATATAGGGAAAATGAAAACTGATTATATTAAAATCTTGGTACTTCTGCTGTTTGCTCTGCACCCGGTTTTGTTTGCCGGAGACGACTTCAAACAGGATGGAAAACTTGAGCTGAAGGCCTGGGGCGTCCCTGACAGGTCCGCCTCCAACCCTGTAGGCGAAGCCAATATAAGGATAGTCAAGGAATTCCAGCGGCTTCATCCGGATGTCGAACTTTTCCCTGCGACCGGTCTGGCAATGCCGACCCGCAGCATGGATACTGTACCCCTCATGCAGATCGCCGGAGACATCTCCCCTGTTGTGATCTATGTGAACTTCCGCCAGTCCAGCACCTACATCGGCCAGAAATTCCTTTCCGCATTGGACAAATACCTTGAGAATGCGTCCGGGACAGAAGTAACGGACGGGCATATCTTGGGCACTCCCCAGTATCTGGCCGCCTTGCGCAAGGGGAAACGCTATGAGGATGAGTTTGAAGATCGCATTCCGGCCCAGTGCTGGGAGGTGATCCGAAGGGAATGTCCATACGGCCTGTCCTGCCCGTATGTAAAGGAATGGAAGGCCACACCCGCCGCCAAGCATTTCCATGTGTGGGCCCTGCCCCAGAACCAGATGGTGATGTCCCTGTTTTTCCGCAAGGATTTGTTTGCGGAGGCGGATCTGCCGAACTGTGCGCCGGAAAACATGGATGAATTTCTTGAATGGGCCCGCAGGATCCACAATCCGAAGGAGAACATATACGGTGTCAATATATCTCTCGGGGAACTGTCGCATTCGACTTTGAGCTTTTTCTATTCGTGCGGCGCCCGCGCCGTTGAGCGCGACAGCAGAGGGGATTGGCGCTGCGTCTTCAACTCTCCTGAAGCGGTGGAGGCATACTATTATGTTGCAAGGCTGTTTCTGGAGCCGTTTGAGAACAAGTTCGGCAAATTCGACGGGGTGGTCAATCTCGGCGAGCTGAGCCCGTCCATCCGCTACGCCATGTATTTCTCCTATGTGGATCAGAAGACGTTTCAGCAGATAGATCCGACCATAACAAATTTCGGACCTGTTCCGAAAGGCCCCTCCGGCAAGAGAGGCAGCGAATTCAATGCCGGAATGACCGGTATTTACGCCGGTTTTGACAAGGACATCCGCAGGCGTGACGCCGCCTGGGAGTGGATGAAGTTTTACGGCGGTAACGAGGCGAAGCTGATCCAGGCGAAGGTTTTCGTGGAGAACGGCCTTGGCCGTTTCGTGCATCCAAAGGTGCTTGAAAGGGCGGGATACTCCGAATTCATCGACAAAATTCCCCCCGGATGGGTGGAGGCTTCCCGTGAGGCGGTCAAAGACGGTGTTCCGGAACCTTACGGCAACAACTGCCAGCTGGTCTACCGTTACATGAGCCAGGCGATCGACCAGATACGCACCGACGGCGAAGTGAGGAGATGCATTCTTGAAAAGAATGAGGCTGGAGCCAAGAAGAGGATACAGGAGATCCTGAATGTCCGCGTCGAGCTTGCAAACCAGAAAATGTTGAACATCCTTCCGGAAAACGTGCGCAAGTTCCGCGCACGTGTCGCCGCCACAGCGTCGTTTTTCATCTTCCTGGTTTTTGCGCTGGTGCTGATGAAGGTGTTCAGGACTTTTTCCAAAAGCATGGTGCGCAGCGATGCCGACCGTGCGCGCGGCGACTGGCAGTTCGGGCGGAACAAGCTGGCATACATGATCCTCCTTCCGGCACTCCTCAGCATTGCGGTCTGGAGCTACTGGCCCCTGCTGCGCGGGACGGTGATGGCATTCCAGGACTACAATGTCCGCGGATTCAGCACATGGGTCGGATTTGAGAACTTCGCGACCGTGCTGTTCAGCATTGAATTCTGGTACGCCCTCCTCATCTCCTTGAAATATACGGTACTGTTCATGACCTTCGGTTTCTTCGCGCCTATCCTGCTCGCGTTTTTACTGGCTGAAGTCCCCCAGGGCAAGATATTATACCGGACCATATATTATCTGCCTGCGATGCTTTCCGGGGTCATTGTCATTTTCCTATGGAAGGGATTCTACGGCGAGCACGGGATGATCAACCAGATTTTGAACTACGGGGTATATGCCGTCAATCATCTCTGCGGCATGAAGATAAGGGAATTTACGGTTCAATGGCTTAATTCCCCGAGCTTCGCACTGCTCTTCTGCCTGCTCCCCACAATCTGGGCCGGCATGGGGCCGGGCTGCCTGATCTATCTTGCGGCGCTGAAGGGCATCCCGGACGACCTGTATGAAGCCGCCGACATTGACGGCGCCGGTGCCTGCCAGAAGGTCCTCTACATCGCGATCCCGTCAATTAAGGCGCTGATCTCGATAAATTTCATAGGGGCCGCGATCGGATGCATGCACAGCGGAAGCGCCTACATTCTGGCAATGACCGGCGGCGGACCGTATACGCCTCACGGGGAGACGGAAGTCATAGGCCTGCATATCTTCTGGGAGGCGTTCGGCTATCTGCGCTTCGGTGTCGCCACCGCAATGGCATGGGTGCTCGGAGTGATCCTCATCGGCTTCACGGTCCAGCAGCTGCAGAAACTCAGCAAAATGGAATTCAAGGCGGCAGGGGGGAAGTGAGGGGGGAAGTGCGAAAGTGCGAAAGTGCTGAAGTTCTAAAGTTTTAAATGTGGGAGTCAGGGGAAGGGACCAGTAATCAGTGATCAGTAATCAGTAATCAGAGGACAGTTGGGAAAAGTATAAAGTAGAATTTAGAAAGTGGAAAACTTGGGAGTTCTGGAAGTGCGGAAGTTATACAGTTCCAGGATTCGGAGTGAGAAAATTTTTCCGTTCCGGAAAAATTAACAAGGAATATGTTAAAGCGGGGAAGATGAAATGCCGGTAATCAGTCAGATAGGCAAGCGCAGTTTTAAGGTCAGGCTCCTGTACGCCTCCATCTATCTTGCCCTTACCCTTGGCGCCGTGACAATGGTTTATCCTCTCATGCTGATGCTTTCCGGCTCTGTGAAAAGCGAGGCGGATTCCTGGTCCATCAAACCGTATCCCGAGTTCTGGTTCGACGAACTGATCCTCTTCCAGAAATACACCGAGGCAAAGTACAATGTCTACGCGCAGGACGTGCAGCAGGCCTGGTGCAAACCGGTCATGAGCTGGCGCACAATTGAAAAACCGGCGCCTGTTTCACCTGAACTGATACGCGATTTCCGCAACTGGCGCGCCACAATCCCGGCCGAACGTCGGAATGTAGGGCAAATGGCCCCGCTGTCGGGAAAGAATCTGCTCGCGAAGAACCTCCGCTCATACCGAAGTTACATGTACAAAAAGTACGGAGGTGAACTCTCCGCCTACAATCTCGCATCCAACCAGCTCTGCACTTCCTGGGGCAATGTAAAACCTCCGATGGAGACCATCGGACGCTACCGCAACCGCAACCTGTCTGAGGAGTTCCTCCAGGAAACCGCAAGATGGAAAGCCGCAATTCCCCCGGAAGATCTGAATGTGGAAGGCGCATGTGGCCATTACGCCCTCGGTTATCTCTATGGCCTGTACACCAGCCGCATTGACTTCTACAACAAGTCCCATGGCACCAGCTACAGGAGCTACGGGGAAATTCCTTTTCCCGACCGCGTCCCGTCCGAAACCGGACTGGCGCAGCAGGATTGGACGAACTTTGTCCGCAATGAAATCAAGCTTTCCAACATACGTCTGGACAGCTCCCTAGAGCCGGCATTCCGCAAATTCTTAAAGGGCCGCCACGGATCAATAACAACATTCAATAAGGAGAACAATACGTCTCTGGCAAGCATGGAGGAGATTCCCTTCCCGGTTAAAATCGACGATGCACCCTATTTGCGACAGGATTTTGAAAGCTTCATAAAGTCTCCGGACGACTGTCCCATAGGGTCCATCCGCATTTACAGCGCCGATAAGATGTTCAGGGAATTCCTGGCGGGCAGACATGGCGGAATCCCGGAGGATTATCCCGGTCTGGGCGCCGTCGCAGCCGCCACTGAATGGTCCGACTGCCATGAGAACAGAAGCGCAATGCGCTGGGAATTCACAATGCGGAACTACCTCCAGGTGCTTGATTATCTGGCAATGCACGGGAACGGGCTCTTGAACACCTTCATATACTGTTCACTGGCCGTCCTCTGCGCGCTTATTGTCAATCCCCTTGCAGCCTACGCCCTGAGCCGCTTCAGGTTGCCGGGCACCTACAAGATACTTCTGTTCTGCATGGCGACAATGGCGTTTCCCGGCGAAGTCACCATGATTCCCGGATTCCTCCTCCTGAAGAGGTTCCCGATGTGGCCGATTCTCATCGGGCTGGCGGTGACTATCGCCGTTTTCCTGATCCTGGAGAAATGGGCACCGAGATGGAAGGAGAGCTGGAGGGCCCTGCTTTCCCTGGCTGCCGGCCTTGTTTCCGGCGCGATAATATTTCCCTCAGTCGCCCCGGATTACGCAACGACAAGCCTGCTCAACAATTTCGCCGCACTTGTCCTTCCCGGAATGGCGAACGGCTTTTCCATCTTCCTCCTCAAGGGGTTCTTCGACAGCATGCCGAAGGAGCTTTACGAGGCCGCCGATATTGACGGCGCCGGTGAATGGACGAAGTTCTGGATGCTTACAATGAATCTTTCCAAACCGATCCTCGCGGTGATCGCGCTCGGCGCCTTCACCCACTCGTATTCGGCGTTCATGATGGCCCTTATCATAATCCCCGACCAGAAGATGTGGACCATCATGGTCTGGATATTCCAGCTGCAGTCACAGGTCCCCCAGCCGGTCGTATACGCCTCGCTTGTGATCGCCGCAATCCCGACCTTCATCATATTCGTCCTCTGCCAGAACGTCATCATGCGCGGTATCGTAATACCCACTGAAAAATAATAATGGGAAAAACAATGTTCTCATTGGAAAACGGCAAGAATGATTTCAGACGGAAAAGCACTAGGGAAACTGTTGAAATCCTCTTTGCAGGGGATGTCTGCCCCACTACTCCGGAAAGTCAGAAACTGATCCGCGACGGCAAATCAGGAGAAATATTAAGCGGGGTCAGGGATTTTTTGGACAACTGTGATCTGTCCGTGATTCAATTTGAGACTCCACTTGCCGATAAGGGTACACCTGTTCCAAAATGCGGACCAATTCTGAAATCCCCTGTGGGATTCCAACTGTCAAAGTCGAGGAATTTCAAAAATACGCATCAATGGGAGGCACGATAATGACTCTTGGTTCAGACACTTCCGTGCTGAGAACCCATCTGCTCGGAGTAATTGAAGAACTCAACGGGAAACTGAAGTGAAAGCCAGCAACGCCGCTGATTCCCCCATGATGAGAATATGCAACCCTTTTCAATTAAGATGCAACCGTAAGCCGTTGCCATCATTGTCGGTTAATGGTATACTTCACAATTGTGGCAGGGCTCCACAGTAGGCCCGCAAAATCAAGGATTGGAAAATGTCAGATAAATTACGCTGCTGGATATTGTGCGCATTGATGCTGGCATGCATATCCGGATTTGCCGGCGGTGAAGGAAAAATCATCGCGGTTTACGGGGATGCGGTCTCCACGAAGACTCCTCCTCCCGGATGGAGCTTTCTCTGGAACGCCAAAGGGAAGATGAATGATTCAAAAAACTATCTGCCGTTGTTCGCTGTCGAGGCCGTCGGAGCGAGACGAACTTCATTGACTTATGGAGTACAGGACGAGAACGGGGCATTGAGGCCGGACCGTCCCAGCCACGGCTGGAACGGCGATGTCTTTTCGATCAGGGACAAGGATGGCACGGCACTAAGCGCCATCGCATCTTACACTCTGCAGAATGACTCCCAGGGCGAGATATGGATCAACCACGGGAATATGCTGTGCCGTTTTTCCGATGGAACCGTGCTCGAAATCTATCTCAATGACGAGTTGAAATTCACTGCTCCGGTCATAAAGGGTCTCTCGCCTCTGCTTTTCCAGAAAAACATGGGACGTCTGAAAAAAGGGGATTCGATCCGGGTGGCCGTGGGACCGGGGGAAAAGTTCAGTAAAGGCGCGGGTCGGCTCCGTTTTGTCATCGAAGAATTCCAGGCGGGACAGAAACCCGGGGATCCTGTCAACATCCTTTCGCCTGCGTTGGCTGACGCCGAGCCCCAACGGAGCGCCAACGGGAAATACGATGAATATCTGAGCAAACACAAGGCCCAGTGCGATGCGCTGCTTTCCAATAAGTCCGAACTGGTGTTTATCGGAGACTCAATCACGGCCCGATGGCCTGAGGAACTGTTGAATGAAAAGTACGGGAAATACCGTCCAGTCAACATGGGAATAGGCGGCGACTGGATTCAGAATGTGGTTTGGCGCGTCCAGAACGGCGTCCTTGACCAGGCCCGGATCAAGGTCATTGTGCTGCTGATCGGCACCAACAATCTTTTCAACGGTTTTACGCCAGACGAAGTGGCTGAAGGCACGGCGCTTCTCATCAAGAAACTTCGAGAGAAATCGCCCGGCAGCAAAATCCTCCTTCTGGGGATATTGCCGTGCAACGGTTCCATCAAAGATCCCAAAAGCGAAATACGGCGCCAGGCCAACGCTAAAACCGCACTTCTGGCCGACAATAAAACAGTCTTTTTCCTAGACATAGGCGACAAACTGGTGGAACCGGACGGAAGCATACGGAACGATGTGATGCCGGACAAGCTGCATGTGGCGATGCCCGGTTATATCCGATGGATGGACGCCATGAAGCCCACACTCGACACATTGTTGAATAACCAATAAGGGAATCTCTGAATTTCGCATTTGCCGAGGGAAAAATCCATCAATGAAAATCCTGCGTATAGGATATCAAAAAACAATGCATCTTTTTCCAGAATTGCATACGGGCAGAAAATAATTTATATTGACTTCGGAGATAAACTCATTTTAGAGATTCCATAAAGGTGGAAAAACGGAAAGCTTTTATGAATATTCCTTCAGTTTGGACAGAGCCTTGCACAGACCTGTTAAACAACAGTTTGCGTGCTGAGGCGGCCCGCAAATTCAAGGTTCACCAGTTGCCCTCGGATTTGGAGGCATGGGAAACGCGACGCGAAGAACTTGCCGCCGCGATATGGAAAAAGCTGGGGGTTTCCGCAGATCACCGGCTTGCCCTTGATTATCATGAGACCGGCTCCGTCAGGATGGACGGATATGAGGTAAGAAAAATTTACTACCAAAGCCGGACGGGCCTGTATGTGACAGGTAACCTCTATGTCCCGGACGGTAAAAAGCCGTTTCCTGCGGTTCTGAACCTGCATGGACACTGGTCTCAGGGCCGCTTGGCGGCGCGGGTGCAGGACAGGGGGCATTCGCTGGCTAAAAACGGTTACGTATGTCTTTCCGTTGACGCATTCGGCTCGGGCGAAAGAAGCACAGATCACGGCGTATTCGAGTATCATGGCAATCATCTAGGCGCATCTCTCATGGACATAGGCGAAACCCTTATGGGCGTTCAGGTGGTTGACAACATGCGCGCCATCGACCTTCTCTGTTCGTTCGATTTCGTCAATAAGAAGAAAATAGGCGTTACAGGCGCCAGTGGCGGAGGCAACCAGACCATGTGGCTGGCCGCACTCGACAAGAGGATCGTTGCCGCCATGCCGGTTGTAAGCGTCGGCACATTTGAATCCTATGTCACCAGGCACAACTGCATTTGCGAACTGCTTCCCGACGGGCTTACCTTTACGGAAGAGTCGGGTGTTCTCGCACTTGTGGCTCCGCGCGCACTCAAATTGTGCAACTGCCTTCAGGACAGCAATCCGACTTTCCATGTCTCTGAAATGCTCCGGAGTTTCAATGAGGCGAAAAAAATATACGGGGTCCTGGGCGCCTACGATAAATTCTCCAGTCAGGCATTCAATCTTCCGCATGGCTATTACCCGGAAATTCGCGAGGCCATGCTCGGCTGGTTCGACTTGCACCTCAAAGGCGTAGGGCACGGGTTGCCGAAGCGGGAGACTCCTTTCACTGAATTGCCGGAAGAAAAAATCATGGTCTTCAAAAAGGGAAAACGCCCTGCCAAGGTAGTTGGCATAGCTGAATATTGCCGTCACAAGGGCGTACGGCTCAGAAAAGATTATCTGGGAGCAAGATCCTTCGACATCAGGCGCAAAGCGGAGGAACTCTCTGAGATCCTGAGGATTTCCGGCTGGCTTGAACCCGGGCATATACATGAACATTATCCGGAAGGAATATGGAGGAAGTTCACTTTGGAAACCTCCGGCGGGGACATGATTCCGATACTGGTCGCAGGCTCCGACAGGATGCCGGGAGAATTTGTCCTCTTTGCACATCCGTCAGGAAAAGATAAAGTCTGTCCTGATGCCATCAGTGAGGCATTGAAACAGAATAAGGGGGTCATACTGGCCGATCTCTGGGGGACCGGCGAAACGCACAAGGAAGCTGTGCCTCACTATGCCACCCTGTCAAGAACCGCCTTATGGTTGGGCAGGTCGATGCAGGGGGAATGGGCAAAACAGATCGACTTGCTGTGCGGCTGGGCATCAACACATCTCAAAGCCTCCAAAGTATCACTGCACGCATACAGGGAAACCGCTGTCGCTGCGCTGCTGTTGAATGCCGTCAAAAACACAAACGGGGAAATAGTCCTTGAGGAAAGCCCGGTCTCCTATCTTTTCAATCGGAACGTGGCACCTGATTATTTTTCAATGGCCCTGCATCTTCCTGAAATAATGAAATGGGGCGATATTTCCTTGGCGGCGGCGATGAGCAACGCACGTGTCAATTTCATTAGGCCCGTGATGTCCGACGGCGCAGGAATAGGCCCTGAGGAAATCTTGGTCTGGAAGAAGGAGTTTGATTCCGCGATATCAAAATGCAGAAGCAAAACAACTGTGACTTTCAATTGACGGGGAGAGGATGTTCAGTAAAAAAACATACGAAGTCGGAATGCTGCTTTCAATAACGGGTCTGTACTTCTTCTCGTTTTTCCAGCGTGTCGCGGTTCCCGGGTCAATATTCAACGACCTTCAGACGGAATTTGCGATTTCCGCATCGGACGTGACCAGGCTGAGCGCAATCTATCTTCTCGTATATGCCTCTTTGCAGCCTTTTGCGGGATACATGGCTGACCGCTTCGGGGGCATACGTGTCGTGCTTGTGAGCGGGATGCTGCTTTGCATCGGCTCGATTCTTTTCCCGTTGTCACATGGAGAAACGGGTCTGTATCTGAGCAGGGCCCTGGTAGGACTCGGGGCCAGCACGATGTATTTATGCATGGTGAAGGAGACGGACCATTACTTCGGCGGCAGGAATTTCGCACCGATCTTCGGAATACTTTGCCTGCTCGGGTATGCCGGCGGACTCGCGGGCACCAAGCCGTTCCGGATGCTGGTGGAGAACATGGGCTGGAGAAACTCCTGCATGACTGCAGCCATCTTCACATGCATCATACTTATCTGCTCATGGATATTGATGAGAAAGGTCAACCGTGATGAGGCGGTGAAAAAACCGGAGCACATCTTCAAAAGCATGGGGACGGTGTTCAAAAACAGGTTGAATTATCCGCTGCTGATTACAATCCCCCTCTGTTTTTCAATATACTTGAGCATTCAGGCGACCATAGGGTCAAAATTCCTTGAAGACTTCTGCGGGATCAGCCCCCTGTCATCATCGGGTTATACTTTTACGATGATGTTTTTCACAATGTCCGCCATGCTGCTTTCCGGATTCGCGAGCAAAATGCTCGGAAACCGGCGGAAATTCTTTGTCATTTTCAACGGGGTATCCACAATGATTGCGATGATGATGATTTTGACCGGGATAATATTCAGGCTTCATCCGTCATTTTTCCTCATAGCCTTTGTACTGTCGGCGACAGCATCCGGCTGTACGCCGGTAAACGCATCATTCATGAGGGAATTGAATCCTCCGGACAAGGTCGCCGTCTCCATCGGCATTTTCAACACCGTCGTCTATGCCATGGTTGCAGTGATGGCCCAGGTCATCGGGCAGGTTCTGGACTCCTTCAAAGACATGGCGGTAAATACCGAAAAGGCGAGGGTTTATCCGCCTTCCGCTTACATCACGATCTTCAGCATTTTCCTGGCTTTATCGATTGTCGCTGTCGTCGCCTCGTTCTACAGCCGCGAGACCCACGGCAGGAATATCGCGGGCTGACGCCGTTTCCTCAAACGCCTTTTTTCATTTCCCTTACCGTTTCGACAATTGTCCTCGCCTGGTATTCAAGCTGGCTCAGGGTAAGCGGGTACAGAGGCAGATGCGTGTAGCAATTATAGAACATGTCCTCGGTCACCGGACATGTGGAGGCAATTTTGTTTTCGTCATATCCAAGCTGTTTCATGATGTTGAAACGGTACATCGGCCCGAAATGAGTGATGCAGGTCAGGCCTTTTTCCGTCAATTTCTTTTTCAGCGTCTGAATGTTTCCTCCGGCTTTTTTCGGATTGATGTGCAGGAGATAAAGATGATGAGTGCCATATGTTTTCGCCGTGTCATCTTTTTCCGGAATGATGCCTGATTCTTCCGCCAAGACGCCATTCATATATTCGGCTGCCTTTTTGCGGGCGGCTATTATCCCGTCAAGACGCTTCATCTGGCGAATGAAACCGAGACCTTGGATTTCCATGGCGGAGTGGTTGCCTGGAACCTGCGGTCTGCCGAAACGGTCGGCCAGAGGTGTAATGTCATAAAGCCAGTCCTTTATCTGTCTTGAAAAATCCAGTCCCAGGAATCTGGCGCGGGCGAACTGTTCGCCGCAGTCCATGTTGCTTACAAGGATGCCGCCTTCTCCGAAGGAATTGATGTTCTTCACCTCATGCAGCGAGTATCCGCCGAAGTGGCCGATTGTACCAAGCGCCCTGCCCCTGTACATGCCCCCCAGCCCGTGTGCGGCATCCTCCATTACGTATATCGAATGCTTTGAAGCGAGTTCCATTATCGGATCCATGTCGCATGGACATCCTCCGATGTGGACGGGAACTATCACTTTTGTCCTGGCTGTGATCTTCCTGGCGACATCAGCCGGATCCAGATTGGCCGTTTTCGGATCGATATCTGCGAAAACGACTTTCGCCCCGATCATGAGAGGATAGGCCATGGTTGCGATAAACGTGACCGCCGGCATGATGACTTCATCACCGGGACGCAATCCGGACAGTTTGTATCCGATTTCCATGCCCGCAGTCCAGTTGCTGAGGAAACACGCGTGTTTCACCTTCAGATAATCCTTCGCCAGCTGTTCCGCCTCCTGTACTTTTTTGCCCAGTGTCAGTTTTGTGGCGTTGCCGGATTCCCTTGCGAGATTCGCAACCGCTTTCCGGACTTCACCGAAGGATGCTTTATACCTGTCGGAGCCCTGAGTGTCCGGCAGGAGGAACTTTATCACTTCAAGGACATCATCCTTCTTGAAATATTCTCCGACCGCCTGCCACGGCACTTTTGCATTCCCGACAGCATATCGGAAATCACCCTGGGCACTGCTTTTTTTCTTTGTCATTTCAAATCTCCTTTTTATAATTTCACAACGATAATATTTTCAGTTTTTCATCTGTCCTGATTTCAATGCGGGCTCCGCTTTTCCGGGCTTTCTCCGCCTGGGCGATTGCTTTTTTCAGGACGGGAGAGGCGTTGGCGAGAATTTCTTCTGTTATTTTCCTGCCTGTCGCGGCAGACGCCTTTTCCGGATATCCCATGACACCGACTTTCACCTCGGCGCGTTGCACTGTAAGAGGAATTTCGTCTTTTGAGCCGGAAAACGAACTGCGTTTCTGATAGGAATCCGGGTCATCGCGCAGCATTTCAGCCACGGCAGGCTTATCAAGCACTATTTTTGCCCTCACCGCTTCGGGAGTCCAGTATTTAATCAGGGAAGTCTCAGCGTCTCCGGCATGGTAGTCGCGGGTCTTGAGGAGATTCAGCCATGTCGGGGAAAAATTCCAAATTTGGAGCAGCATGATCATGGTGTCCTTCAAAGCCGGGTTGAGCCATTTCAATACTCTTAGGGATTCCTTCAGATGATAGAGGCTTTCG
>JBAZRS010000053.1:0-14993 GCA_041662825.1 Victivallales bacterium
AGTTCAACCTCGGCGAATCCCTCACCATGCCCGAGATAAAGATCTACTTCGGACGGACTCCCGAGGAGATGTGGAAGTTCATGGCGGACTACGTGGAGTTCTACCTGCGTGAACCTCCGGAATGGGTTTTCAAGACGCTCTGGGCCGGCGGACTCGCCTGGGACAACAAGCCCACCTGGACCGAACAGGCAGACCACTGGGAGAAGATGATAGACAACGGCGAATGCACCGGCATAAGCTACAGCCTCGTAACAAACCGCCCAATAAAAAGCGGCACCACCCCTCTCGGATACGAACCCGACCCGAACCACGGCAGCATCGGGGACTTCAAGCGCATGTGCAGGCGGATCTCCGGAAAAGGCGTGCCGATGCTCGTCTGGCTGAGCCACAGCGGCCTCATGTACAGGGGCGGCCCCGACATCTGCGACGACTGGTTCATCACCGGAATCGACGGACGCCGTTGCGCCTCCTGGGGCAACGAGGACGCCCCGAACCTCTGCCACATCAACCCGGGACATCCGGGATATATAGAATACACGAAGAAATGGATCCGATTCTATATGGAGGAATGCGGGGTGAAGGGCTTCTTCATCGACTGCCTCGGCTGGGCGTTCCCTCCGGATTTCACCAAGCGTGATTTCATGAGATATCCCGGCGACACAAACAGGATGGCGATAAAGTTCATCGAGGAGATAGGCTCTTACATAAAGGAACTGGACCCGGAGGCGATACTCTTCGGCGAGGGAACCACGTTTGACGCACCTGTAGATCTTGTCTCCATAAACCACAATCCGGTCAGGGCGATCGACGGCACGGGGCCCAGAGATTATCTGCTCTCCCTCAACCGCTATTCCTCGAAACGCTTTGTCCTGGACCAGGGACCGAACTTCTCGGCGGCTTCCGGTTACACGGTCGCGCTGGACATTCCGGGCTCCGAGGCGAAGAACAGATACATGCTGAAGCTTCTCCGCGAAAAAGGCGGCCCCAGGGCGTTCATCCCCCTTGTCGGAGACCTTGCCGTGATGGAATCGGAAAAACTCCTCGTCGTGCCGTTCCTGAAAAATCCCCCGACCTATCCGGAATTCAAACTGCCGGCCCCCTGGGACAAGACAAATGAACTTGTCGAGCAGACGGACAGAACCGTATTGCGCTGCGGCAAAGACGGATGCTTCAGGAATGTCCCGCCCGGAATATACAAGATGAAGACAAAGGGGAAATAACAGCGTCAGACACTAATGGCGCTAAGTTAAGAATTTCTACAGAGGTAACTCGGGTCTATCTGACCCGAAGTTCGCGGGTCAAATAGACCCGCGCTGCTTCTAGCCGGTTATTGAACCGCCAAGATTTAACCGCCAAGTCAGTGTCGGGTTGAAACCCGACCTACTTTTAAGGCAAGTTTCAAAGTAATACCTCATTTTGAGGCTCCTCGCAGGATTGGGAATATCCCCTGTCTATTGTCACCATGCATCCGTGCGGAACGGCGATGCAGGCAACCCTTCCTTATTATAGAGGTGCAAACCCTCGGGATTTGCGGTGAAATGATATCTGACCGCTGCAGGATTCGCAACTTTATCGCTTGAAACCACAAGTGTCTTCCCGTCGATCAGCGCATCTGCAAAATAGAATTTCCTGTCCTCTCCGGCTATGGAAATCCAGCCCGGCTTTCCGTTCTTGATCTCCTTAACAGGTTCGAGCCCGGTCTTTTCGCCTACGAAAATCCCGCTGTCGGCATGATCGAATTCGATGCGGATCTTATTCCCTTCAACCTTGAAGCTCTTGTATAAAGGCCCGCTGAACTCGATCTTTTTCCCGTAGTCGTTGGCAAGCGCCCACAATGCAAGACGTGCGCCCACATCCTGTTTGTTTTTCGGGTGAATGTCTTTGGCTTCACCTATGTCAATGATAACCGCCATGCCGGTGTTCTTAATTGACAGGGATTGGAGTTGCGCCTCGCGAAGCCTTGAATACCCGTCCCCGCCTTCCGGCCTGTTCGGATCCGAGGTCGTGTAGTTTGCAAGCTGGACATGGTAGAACGGGAAATCGCCCTGCTTCCAGACCTGCCGCCAGCCTTCAATCAGCGCCTTCTTCTTCTGGACATAGGCGAGGCCGTCGCCGGCATTGCTTTCGCCCTGATACCAGATGGCGCCGCGGATCGCATACGGGATCAGGGGATATATCATGCCGTTGTAAAGTTTTGTCGGCAGCTGGGGGTCGGGAAGAGGCAGAGGAGACGCCGGAAGATCCGGGACGGCCTGTTTTACGGCAATCGCCTTTTCAGCCTTCTTTGTCCAATCCTTCATCTTCTCCGCATATTCTGCGAAGTTCGCACGGCCCGCTTCCGTAGTGGAATCCCATTTCTCGACCTGGCTGACAATGCTCTTGAATTCCGGAAAAAGTTTGAATCCTTCAGGGCAGGTCCACGGCTCAATCCGTGTACCGCCCCAGTTGCTCCCGATCAGACCGACCGGAATATCAAGTTCCTTAACGAGGGTCTTTGCGAAGAAATAGCCGACTGCGGTGAAACCTCCGGCCGTCTGCGGCGAGCAGACCTCCCAAACGCCGTTGTCGATGTCGTCCAGTTTCCTGGAACACTGTGTTTTCTGAACCTTGATATGGCGGATAATGGGATTGGTGGCGGCTGCAATTTCATCCTTGGCGTTGAGCACTCCCCCCACAGACCATTCCATGTTTGACTGCCCGGAACAGATCCACACCTCGCCCACCAGGATATTTTTGATTTGGAGATTGGGTGATTTTGAGATTTCAGAAGAGGAAACCGTCATGGTCTGCGGAACAGAAGAAGCTTTCAGGGGATCGAGTTTGACCATCCACTTCCCGTCCTCACCTGCGGTTGCGGTTTTTTCCTGACCTGAAAAAGCGACAGTTACCTTCTCCCCCTTCTCCGCCCAGCCCCAGACCGGCACGGGCATCTCCCTCTGAAGCACCATGTTGTCACCGAAAATCTTCGGCATTTTCACGGCCGCCGAAAGCGTCCAGGACAGCATGCAGACCGCAAGGATCGTCAATGTCATTTTACAGATTCTCATCGTATCCCCCTTTTATATATTATTGCTTGTTTTTATAATAGAGTTGATTTCAAAATACCTAACAATGTTATTATGGCAATACACCCGTTGGAGTTCACAACTTTAGTGTGTCTTGGCATTCAATAGGTTACGCACGCTAAAGCCGCAAACTCCAACTTAAGAAATCAGTTCAAAAAAGACAATTTTGAAATTGCCTCAATAATTTTACAATTTCAGATTCTACGTTTCCAATATTGGGGTTCTCTGTGAAGATTCATTACAGCGACAATATAAATTTTTGTTTGAGGAATTTTTCAGTGATTTTAGCCAAAACCTCTTCCCCTGGGATCGCTTTAATTTTCCCGGAACGAAGTTCATTTAATCGTCTCTTGGCAACCTTGATCCATTTAGCTTCAATTTCCTTTTCCGGAGAATTCATGCTGAGAAGAATGGTATCCACGATAAGTGTCTTCTCTTCTACTGGAAGAGAGATCGCTTCGTTAATGAGCTGCTTTGTGCTAATCATGACGGTAACCTCATATTTTTTATTAGAATAGCATTTCAAATGGTTATTTCAAAATTCAAGTGTTTCAACTTTGATCCCGTGTGAATTTTCAAGGTTTCACCTTTTTATCAGCAATACTCTGGCTTATATGATCACCAGGCCGTCGGCTTTCAGGAGTTTACCAAGTTTGAGATAACCGTCTGGGGAGTTGGCGCTGGAAATCTCCTGTTCCTTCAAGATCTTATTTATCTCCACTCTTTCAATGACATTCAAATCTTTCTGCTTCGACAATTCAGCCGTAAGCAGATCCGCATAGTTCTCCAGCCCTTTGTCCGAAATACTAATCGTCTCAAAATAGAATAGAGACCCCAACGGGTTTACCCCGTTGGTGAATAAGATTGGGATGCTAGGGTATACGCCCCCTAGCCACCCAATCTTATTCACCACCGCCGCAAGGGCGGTGGGGGCTAAATAATTATAAGACAATTAGTAACTGCGAGTTTCGCAGCATCGGCTGCGAATCCAAAACACAGTAAAAGGATCACATTAAAGTATTTCCTCATCATTTTTCTCCCGTTTCCCTCGGTGTAATTTTGTAGATGTTCTTCTCATCAATGACTATTGCCGACTTTCCGTCAGGATGGGGGAAAATCAAACGATCCCAGCTGGGCGGGAGGCGCCCTTCTGGAAACAATACCAGCGGCGACTTGCTGATATCCGGCAAAGTAAGAAGCTTAACGTTACAATTGCCTCCAAACCAGATTTGTCCTGATCGGATAAAGAAAGGAGGCCAATAAACAAGCCCTCCGTGAACTGTAGGTATTTCAGACTTGATTTTCAAATAATGCCGGGCGGCAGGTTTTTCGGTGGAAAACACCATTTCTTTCTGATCTGTCTTCATATCGTAAATGTAAAAATCTCGATGAAAGAAAGACAAATAAATTTCGTTATCAATTGTTGTTGTAACGGAGTCGAGAGGATAGTCTAGCTTCAGCAGACATTTGCCGGTGTTTTCGGATGGAATGAATTCCCATAGCCCACGGACATTGCCACTCATACTGCTGGATGAACAATTTAAAATCAAGCGGTTCCTGGCAGGGTCGGCGCTTATCGAATGAACTGTAAACGGTTTTTCCCTGTCCATATTGTTCTGTTTGTTATCCCGGGACGTTGAGATGTGAATCTGCCGGTCGCTGCCGTCAGGTTTGCAGGAAAACAAGATGGTTTCTCTGGCAAAGACACCGCCGCCTTTATTTTCCATTCCGGCAAAAACATAGAAACGATCATTAAGAATGGACACCGCCATGACTTTATCGGAAGGCAAATCATTGATCTCGGTAATTTTGCCATCAGGCAGAGAAAAAGCATAGACGGTATGATCCCCTGCAGCAAGTGCAAATTTTTCCGATACGGCAAACGGCGGCAAATCATGTCCTACGCTCGCAGTGAATTGGAATTTGGTCGAACACGAAGCAAGCTCGGAAAGTTTCTCTCTGGCCGGATTGAGTCGTTCAATGCTCAGTCCTTTGCTGAGCATTGAATCATATTCGCATAACAGGTAAATATTGCCATTTTGCCATACGGCATTACGTATGTTCGCCTTTTTCAAGAAAGCAGTTTCCGGAGATTCAAGTTTTGTAATTGAAACATCTCGGTTCATCAGGGTGATGGCCTGACGGCACTCTGGGTTCGAACTGCTCTTCAATTTGACACCCAAAGCAATATAAAAGAAATCCCTCGCCAGAGGATTGGTGAAAGCTTCAGCCTTATATTTCAATAATTCGTTGGCGAGTTCAATCACTTTTTGTGCCCGCTCACTCTCAGTCTTATTTTTTGTAACGGCAAAAAACAAAGCTTCCATCGGCGGTAACTTGACTTCCTTTTCAATAAAATCATTCTTGCTTTTCCGGGCTATCCCGGTCAGAATGTCATAGTCGGTAAAAAATTCCGGAATAAAGATATCTATTTCCAGATTTTTCTTGATGGCATACGCCTGACCGTAATATTCCAGCACATTTTTTTTGAAAATATCTTTATCGTATCGGCTGATTACGGTTTCCCTCAATAGATCAAGGAATAAGGCTGCGACTTTAACCTGGGGATGAGGATGAGTTTTAGCTTCTGCAATACATTCACTGCTGTCGACCAATAATTTTTCAGCAGCAGTCTTGATGCCGAATCGGCTTCTAGAACTGCGATATATTGTACCGGCTTCGGATAAGCCGCTAAACAACCAGGCATGAACTTCACTTGTCGGTTCAGGACGAGAACATAGTTCCGGGTGCTTTTCATAAAATGCTTTACTGACTCTCAAGTTTTCCAGCACGCCTTTATGGATTTGATTGTACCATTTATCATTATCAAAGTAATTATCGTATCGATATTGGAAACAGCAATATGATTGATATGCCCGCAATTCTGCGAGGGAGTTAATTCCTTCGCGTAAATCAAATTTGTAGATCTTCCTCATGATTTCATCATACATCGGACTGTACTTTTCCGCCCACTGCTTCAATAGTAACATATCTTCCGGCGTTGCTTCGCAAAGGCGAGAGAGATCTAGGTATTCATAAGACCGCTCGGAATAAGGTTTGCTGCCTGGGAAGTCCCGTCTGATTTCATCTGCAAGCATCAGATTTTGTATCAGCATGAGCACCTTGTTATGAAAAGTTAGCTTCCCTTCCCGGTTCAAACTAAGTACCGCAAGTCGATATTCAAGTTTCTTCGGCTCCAACGCAATGCTGGCTTCCAGCTTGCGCCGGGCGGCGGCGTAATCGCCCAGACGGCTGAAAAACTGGTATTCCGCAAAAAAGCGTGCCGCTTCGTATGACGCTGAAACCTTGATGTTAGGCGGGCTGACTTTCAGATATTCCGCCACCGCCGAAATTGTCTTCATTGCGGTAGCTTCGGTGTCGGTAAGGCAGTTGTCAAGATTGAAACGGAAGAGTTCTTTATTTGCGGCATCAGTCACGCGCAAGGTCAGATTGACAATTTCCGGCGAACTGCCCGGTGCAAATTCCAGCCGTAACAGCCGCGATGAAGGTGCGAGTTCAAACATCTGCTCAGTGGTCTTACGTTCTTGATTTACACTGTCAAGAAAATCGCGTTCCAGCACGGTGACGTTGGGGATACCGCCCAAACGCCGTTCCAGATCTGCTGCAATGAACGCTTGCAGATATTTGAACCGCTCCGGCACACCGGCATCGCGCACCGTCGCCACTGATAGCAGAATCTGCTTTTCGGGATGTCCGATTATGTCCTGCGATTGTCGCAAATATTTGGTGATATCCTTGACCGTATCTTCCTCAGGCAATGTTGCATTTACCATACGGAATCCGTTTCGGGCATCATAGACGATAAGACCTGATACCGCCGCGCCTTTCTTTCCGGGTTTGGCAGTGATGATCGCGAACAAATCGGCATGAATGAGCTTGCCCAGTTCGGAGAGATTGGAACTTGTCAGTCCGGCAGCGGTAAGTTTTCGTTCACTGAGTACCGTCTCGATACTGGCGCGTTCAAGAAACTCGATACCGGGTTCATTCGACATGGCAGCAAGCACCTGATCCGCCATCGGTGCGAGTTCCGGCGCGGTCGGAATCAGTGCGATCTTCGCAGCATTAACCGCGATCCCGCAACACAGCAAAAGCATCAAACCCAAATATTTTCTAATCATTTATCTCCCGTCTCCTTCGGGGTGATTTTGTAGATATTCCTGTCCGAGATGGCAATTGCGGATTCACCATCTGAATGAGGAAAAATTTTAAAGATGAATTCCGGCAGAATGATCAATGGAGTTTTGTTCACGTCTTTCGAGATCAGAAGCCTTACCAGATAATTTTCACAAAACCAAAGTTGCCTCGGGCGGGCAAAAAGAGAGGTAATATTGCCGTACAGATAAGCAGGCTCGGGTGTCGGACGTTTCATGGCATCCTGCCACGTAACCCTGAAGACAATTTTTGTCTGTCCCGTCTTTATATTATAATTTTCATGGCTTTGCGAGGTTTTTGCAGAGGCCTGAATGTATCCAAGGTAGATATCATCACCAACGATATTGATATCGCCACAGAAATATCTGTAATTAATTAGGCAATTGCCGGTTCCGGATGTCGGGAAAAATTCCCAAAAACCGTTAATTCCGTCCTGACCCGCGGGAGGACCGCTTTTAGACGTGCCGCAGACAAACAGCAAACGGTCATTTTCCGGATCGGCAATCAATTGATAAACGACAAATGGTGTCCTGTCAAACTTGTTTTGCTTGTCTTCTCTCAGAGTTGAGATATGAATTTGACGGTCGCTGCCGTCTATTTTACAGGAAAACAAAACGGTTTCACTGGCGAAAGAATATCCGGGGCCTTCACGACCGATAAAGGCATAGAGCCGGTCTTTCATTATGGCAACCGCCATTACATTCTTCGCCGGCAAATCATTGATTTCCCGAACAGGTCCGCCATCAAGAGGAAAAAGATAAATCCGATCATGCCCGGTGACAGCCGCCAAATTTCCAGACACGGCAAACTGCCGTTGCAAACCGTTCCTCCAGTTCGGATTTATCGGTCCGGACCATGCCGATACCATATTCAGCGTTAGCTCTGGCATCCTGAAACGGGCAATGGAGGCATAATGTTCTTCTTTCCTTGAACCCCATAAAAGCAAATATAAATCGCCGTCCTGATAGATGGTATTGGCAATACGGTATGGCCACAATAATTCTTTGTTGTTCCCATTTCCGCTATTGCACCCGAACGGCGGGTCGGTTTTCATGTTGGGATTGTAACGATCAATCGTATTCAGTTTGCTTACTTCAATATCGGGAGTCAATGCGGCGATCGCGTCACGGACAAGAGCGCCTATCTGAGGTTCCCTGCTGTTGGCGGCATTCCTTAACTTTTCATTCAGATCATTGATTTTTTTCTGAATACCCCTGTCGAACACTGCTTCATCTTGATATTGCCGCAACTGCGGAGCCATTTCGATCACCTTTTCCGCCATGGCTTTTTGATCGGCAATCTGGCTAATGGAGGAAATCAGCACCTCCTGTGGCGATAATTGTTCACCGGCATGACTAAACTGCTGTTTGATTTGTTGTGCCAGAGACAGTAAACGTTCATGATTTGGTGATAAAGCAGATTCCGGCCCCAGGAACTTCCAAAAACCGTAATCTAGCTGATAATTGTTGAATAGTTCATTGTCTATGGCAGAGGCTTTCCGGCAATAATCCAGCATATTTTCCTTAAATGCCACCTCGTCATAATTGCTTTCCACTGTTTTCTTCCATAACTCCAGGCGCAGTGCACGAAACTTTATAGCAGGAATAGGATGCTGCAACGCCATTTCAATATATTTACCGCTGTTACGAAACAGCTTTTCAACAGCGGTCGTACGGTCGACTTGCCGGTTGTTCCAGAAACTGTAAAAAGTGTGCTCCGCCTCAACTAAATGATAATAGCAGGCACAACGTTCGATTTCCTGCGAAAAAAATGATTGTGTCCTTTTAGTAGTGGAGGGAACATATGGCAAAGGCGTGAAGCCTTGCGCCGTAGACTTGCCCAGTTGATTGTAAAATGCTTGTTTTTCCTGCGGCGAAAGATTACTCGGAAGCTCAAAACCTCTTTCCAACAACGCCAGATCAGATGGCGTAAATTGCAACTTGGCGGAAACACCGTACTCTAGAGGGAATTTCGGCAAGGATGGATTTGCCGCAACTGGGTGCTTGCGGAAGAAATTCAGACTTTGTTCCAGATTCCGCATAGCCATACAAGAAATAGATTCACACCATTCTTCAAAGTCATAATAGAGCTCAAACATGGAGAGCTGGTGGTAATAGTTGGCACTCCTCTTCAGGTCATACAAAGAATTGAATTCTGCATTCGGATCAAAATTACCTAGCAAGCGTCTTGCCTGTTCCTCATATTTTGGACGGAAAGAGTTGCTGAACTCTGCTAATGCCGCCATATCTTCTGGAGTCAATCGTTCGCGGTCCGGCCATATGAAAAAAGATGCCGTGTTATAAAGATCGAGACAATTCTCCGCTGGAAAATCCCGCTTGATCTCCTGACAGATCTGCAAATTCTTCCACAAGGCCGCAATAATCTCTGGATTGGATTTCCGCGAATCAAGCATATTGAACTCCAACATTCGAAAGCGGTAATCCAGCTTCGTAGGAGCAAGTGCGATTGCGGCATCCAGTTTGCGGCGGGCGGCGGCGTAATCGCCCAGACGGCTAAAAAACTGGTATTCTGCAAAGAAATGCGCTGCTTCATCCGCTGCCGAAATAGTGATGTTCGGCGGGCTGACCTTCAGATAATCCGCCACCGCAGCAATCGTCTTAATCGCGGTTGCTTCGGTGTCGGCAAAGCAGTTGTCTAAGGTAAAGCGGTATAACTCTTTATTGGCAACATCGGTCACACGCAAGGTCAGATTGACTATTTCCGGAGAAGTACCCGGCGCAAATTCCAGTCGAAACAGCCGCGATGACGGTGCGATCTTGAACATCTGTTCTGTTATTTCACGTTCCTTATTTACGCTGTCCAGATAATCACGTTCTAACATGATGACATTGGAAATACCGCCCAAACGGCGTTCAAGATCGGTTGCAATAAACGCTTCGAGATATTTGAAGCGTTCCGGCACTCCGACATCACGTACGGTTGCCACCGATAGTAAAATCTGCTTTTCAGGATGTTTGATTACGTCTTGGGCTTGGCGCAAATATTTGACGATCTGCTTGACCGCATCTTGCTCTGACAACATCACATTAATCAGTCGGAATCCATTACGGGCATCATAACCGATAAGGCCAGATACCACCGCGCCTTTTTTTCCGGGCTTGGCAGTGATTATCGCGAACAAATCGGCATGAATGAGCTTGCCAAGTTCGGCAAGATTGGAACTGGTCAGGCCGGAGGCGGTAAGCTTTCGCTCACTGAGCACCGTTTCGATACTGCTACGTTCAAGGAACTCGACATCGGAGTCTTTCGACATTGCAACAAGCACCTGATCCGCCAGCGGTGAGAGTTCCGGCGTGGTCGGAATCAGTGCGACCTTCGTCTGCGCTTGGAGATAACTTCCAAAGACGCACAGTAATATGACAAACAAAACTTTCTTAACAGGAGTCATATTTAAACACATTCTTTCCCTGATTATAATATCGCGATTGCTTATAAAAATATCGCTGTTTTTATTTGTTTTGAAAGTAAAATCAGGAGAATGAATGAAATTCTTATACTAATCGTCTCAAAATAGAATAGAGCCCCCAACGGGTTTATCCCGGTGGTGAATAAGGTTGGGAGGCTAGGCGGTGCTCGCCCGAGCCTAACAATCTTATTCACCACCGACACAAGGTCGGTGGGGTCTAAACAATTACGAGACGATTAGTAAGTAATACCGATAGCATATGGTAATTTGAAGAATTCTGAGAGTAAATTTGGTTCAAATTCTTCTATTTTTGTGCGTTTTTGTTCAACAATCTGTCGAAGGCGGAACGCAGACAGCCGATGTCAGTGCCCATGACTAAAGAAGTAAAACCGCGGTCTATACAGGCTTGCGCGCTCATTCCGCCTTTAAGCATCATGCCGGCGACTTTCCCGTGCTTTTCGGCGGCCGCAAGCACTGCAAGCTCGGCATCTATCATCTTCTTGTCGTCAAATTTATTGTAGCAGCCCAGGTTAAGCGAAAGATCCGAGTGTCCGACAAAGAGGACATCCACGCCCTCGACCGCAGCAATGGCATCGACATTTTCCACACCTTCGGCGTTTTCAATCTGAGCCACGCAGAGCAGATCGGCGTTGGCGCGGACAAAATAATCCCCGAACTCCGTCCCGTAACCCGATGCGCGCGAACCGCCGGTCAGACCTCGTCTGCCCTCAGGCGGATAACGCATGAAATCGACCAGATCCCGTGCATCCTTCTCCGTCCCCACCATCGGACACATGATTCCGGCCGCGCCGAAATCCAGCACCTTCTTTACATACTCGTTCCGCAGAAACGGGATTCTGACAAGTGGCGCAGTTTTAAAACCGTTTAATGTACGGATCATCCGCAAAACCGCCCCCTCGTCGCCCAGTCCATGCTCCATGTCCAGCACCAGATAGTCAAATCCTGCATGGGCCGCCAACTCAACCGCAAACTCGGCGCCGGAAGCGATAAACAGCCCGCGCGTGATCTGATTCTCAACCTTGTCTTTGATGAAATTCATAATGCCCTCATGTTTTTGATGGCCTGGTCTATTTTCACTAAACTATATTCTTTCAGGGACAGATTCAAATCGTTTTTATTAAGGAAAAAATTCTTATCGCGGTCGAAGTACCCCATATAATGGCGGATCATTGTTTTCCACAGCATGTTGCGCAATGTGTAAAACCAGATCCGCGGCCTGACGCTTTCATCAAGCGGGGTGACGGATGAATAGGATTCGAGCAGGTTTTCCATGAATTCCGGAGAGTTGAAGCAGTTGACAATGCCGAGATCATCCGCCGGATCGCCTATCACCGCATCATCCCAGTCGATCACCGCACAGATCTTCTCCGGCGTACCGAGAATGTTCCAGTAGGCGAAATCGCGGTGTAGCAGCGACCCCTCCTTTAAATTGAGCCATTCCCGGCGGCTTTCAAATATCTGCTCGATCTGCCGGATAGTCCCGGCGCTCAGGATCTGATTGTCTTGCAAATAGCCGAGGTGTTTCGGCAGGCATTTGTTGAAATAGGCCGCCCAGGTCGGATCAATTCCGCAGATTCGTTTTTCCGCGGACAAAATCCCGATGTCGACAAAACCGAATTTCGGGTGCTTATGCTGATGAAGCCTGGCCAGGAACAGTCCGAACTCACGGGCGATGCTGGACAAGTTCAGCGTGTCCTGGCGGTAATACGTGTTTATCGACGGAGTCTCCATGAACTCCATTATCTGGTATCGCACCGGAAATTTATCCAGGTCTATGCTGGTGGCAAAGACCTTTGGAACTGGCAATCCCGCACCGGCAAGCTCCTCCATGATTGCGCTTTCGGCAAGCATGTAGCAGTCGTCCGACAGTCCGTCGTCCGTACGCAACAGGAATTTCGATTTGCCGTCGCTGAAACAATAGGCGAAATGATTGCCGTCCACCTTCAGGTGGTTGAATTCAAGCGGTTCCTTACCAAGGAAATCGCAGACTATCGACCTGGCTATCGCGCTTGAACCCTCTGTATACTTGTCTGCAAAATAAAGTTCCTTCTTTGACTCGACACTGAGCGGATGGTCGCATTTCCAATAGAACACTTCACTTCGCATTTGAGCTCTCCAGCCGTGCGGAATATGACTGTACCGCCGGATGTTTCAGCAGGACTTTGCCTGAGGAATTTTTTCCGGCAAGGACGTCTTCCTCTTTGAAAATCGCAAGGAGGATTTCGCCTGATTCGCGTTTCCGGTCATACTGCACGTAAATGCGCCCGTCAGGGGCCTGGAAGCCGTCCGGATAACTAACGTCGCAGCGTTCATCGAGCAGGAGACCCCCGATCCATGTCGCACCATCATCCTTTGAGAGATAGGCGGTAAGGTGGGAACGCCGTTCCGAATGAACCGGATTGGAGTATTTCACCAGTAACGCATTGCCTGACTTCAGCTTGGTGAAGAAAAACCGTGCGCTGGCGGTGAGAAACGGGGTTTTCACAGGACTGCTCCAGGTATTCCCCTCGTCAAACGATTCACTTTGCGTCATGCCATGGTTGTCTCGCATATACATCAGGAGACTCTTGTCTTTGCGCTCGAGAATCATCGGTTCGTCGAACAACATGTCGTATAAGTTGGAGACGTGTCCGCGCAGCTGCCAGCTCTTGCCCTTGTCGGTCGAGGCGAGGATGTTGCTGCCTCGGCGCCCGTCGAGTTCATGGAAGAGCTCGCTGCGTCCCCAGAAGGCGTGATGATCCTGCTCAACTGTGATGAGGTGGCGGTGCCATAGTGCGACCGGCAGGAGCCAGGTGCCGTTTGCAAGTACGGTCGGTTTGTTGAGTGCCGCGCCGTGCCAGAGTCTTTCAGAAGTGGACCAGACCGGTTTTTCGGCATCCGGATTTTCACAGATGAACTGCCAGACGCCGCCCCGACCGTCATTGTAGCCGAGGCTTTGCATTATAAAGAGGAACAATCTGCCGTCGGGCGCGGTCCATACATTGCCTACCAGGGCGGATATGTGCACTCCGCCGGGGATGTATCCGGGATCTATGATGAAGTCCGGACTGGAAAAAGTCTTGCCGTCGTCATCGCTGTGCGCCAGCAGCAACACCGCGCCGTCGCCGTCCTCATTGCCGAACCAGGCCACCCAGATTCTCCCCTTGGGGGTCCGGGCCATTCCGCAACTCATCGTGTAATCGTCGACTTCCGGGTAATAGCGCAGCGGAACGTCGGGACTGATCACCGGCGGAACCATGGTGTACTTCAGACTTGCCTCCAGATATCGGTCATACATTTCGGGATCAAAAAGCCTGGCCATAATCTCATCTCTCCTTATAATGGTTTTATGTGTTCAATAATTAAAGCTTTAAGATTTTCGCTGTCACCGCTTTTCATGTATTTCATCATCATGCGGTGATCGTCGACTGATTTCCTGATTGCGGCGGCGTTGAGGAATTTCCTGCGGTGCTTCCGGTCGAACATCAGGGTTATCACATGTGAGAAAACATTCAGCACCCTATTCCCGGTAATCTCAATCAGCGTCAGATGAAACTCCAGGTCCAGGGCGTCCGCCCGGTCCGGAACATCAATCGACTTCTCCATCTGGTCGATCAGCGAATTCAGCCGGTCGATCAGGACAGGGGTCGCCAGTCTGATCAAAAGCGGAACCTGCGCCAGCTCGAGAAGGAGCCGCGTCTCCTTCAGCTCCTCAAAGCCGACTCCGGCAACCTGAAGCTGCAGGCTCAGCGTCTCCCCGATGTCGCCGGCGGTCGGAGCCTTGACATATGTTCCGCGCTTGGTGCTGCGTTCCAGGACACCCAGAAGCGTAAGATGGTTGATGATCTCGCGGAGGGTGCCCCGAGAAACCTTGAATTTTACCGCCAGCTCCAGCTCGTTTGGCAGCTTGTCGCCGACATTGAGCGCAGTGATGTATTTTTTTACCGTGTTCAGCAGCATGTCAGACAGAGATCCTTTAGGGAACCTCTAAAAATTGGCATATGGCGCGAGACAGGAGATTATGGATAAACGGCAAGAAAGAAAACTGCGAGCATACCGAAGACGGTATGTAAGCGGTTTTCAGACGAAGCCGGAATCCATATGAATCTGTCTCCCTCCGGGTTGCGGATCTTTTTGGCTCAAGAAAGAATGTTCTTCTCTTAGCGTATCGCTTAGATACGCCTCCGTTCAGAAATTCTTTTTGAGCTTTCAAAAATCTTCCGCAACGCGCCTTATGCGAATTTTTAGAGATTCCCTTATTTGTTTAACATAATAAAGCATATGGTTCAACAATTGCAAACAAATGAATATCGCCGATTCTCTGATGT
>JBAZRS010000054.1:0-6246 GCA_041662825.1 Victivallales bacterium
CGAAAGTAGGCGTATCGAGCGATACGCCGAGAGAGGAACATTCTTTCTTGAGCCAAAAAGATCCGCAACCCAAAGGGCGACTGATTCTTATGGATTTCAGCGTTGTCTCAAATCCGGTTACAGCCCACAACGGGGCTGCTCCCGGCGTTTGTTCCTAGCTGATTCTCCATAATCTCCTGTCGCGCGCCATATGCCAATTTTTAGAGGTTCCCTTTAGGGTATTCCTCCACGGCGGCAGAAGCCTTCACTCCGATGTAAAGATAAACCATCGTCATGATGAGGGACAAGAGTCCTGCAAACGGGATGTGGATTCCTGAAAGATCAAAAACCGTCCTGATGATTATGCAGGGCGTCACCGCGACCACTGAAAGGCGCAGCAGCGGGAGATAGGATATTTTTGAATTGCACATGGATGCGAACAGCAGGCCTATGCACGCATAGATGAGCATCTGGAATATCCTGAACGTGAATGACATTCCGAGCGCCAGCGGGAAAAGGCATATAGCGAAATATTTGCGGAAAATCTCCAGCCATCGTGTCACCCTGTCCTTGTCCAGATAAAAATGATCCACCGGCTTCAGGTCGAACGACCTTCTTTCATACTTGCTTTTCCTTATTATCACCTCATTCTTTTTCACTAGACAGACGACATCGTCGCCCTCCAGGCCCGCTGTTTTGCCGGTGGTGTCTATTATGACTAGGATCTTTCCGGTCACCGGATCTGCGATATTGTAAGGCTGGGTGGCGTCAACCGTGAGTTCCCCCTTGTTGACGGTCATCTTCGGCAGTTGGGATACGACTTTCGGAGCTTCATTCAGCACAAAGTTGGACAGGCCGAGATGCAATTTGACCACGTAGGGGATCCAGCACAGCGTGAGCAGCAGAAATAAATACAGGAGGCAGGTCCCCCTCCAGTTGCGGCATACGTCGCGGTACAGGGCCGTTGAAAAGAAGGAGAACACGGGAATGTGGAATATGGAATATTTCTTCATAATTCCTCTGTTCCTGATTAAGGTTTAGGTTATCATTGCATGTAACTATAGTTTTTCATTCAAATAAATTCAAAGAGTAGTCTGTTTGAGTGATGAACATACAGGAATTTTTGACTTGCCGCAAATGAGGTATTACCGTATAGGCAAGATGGTATTATATGGAGGATAAAATATGACAACTATTTCCCTGAAGGTGCCTGAGGCGCTTGATTTCAGGCTTGCACAGATTGCGGAGAAACGCGGCTCTAGCAAATCGGAACTGATCCGTAGTGCATTGGAACGCATGGTCGCTAAGAAACCTGTCCAAAAGTGTTCCTGTCTTTCAATTGCATCTGATTTGATTGGATGTGTTGACGGGCCTGCCGATCTCTCCCACAATAAAAAGCACATGAAAGGTTTTGGAGCATGGGAAAGCGGATACTTATTGACACGGGGCCGCTGGTCGCTGGCGGATGCATGCCTCGTGAAGATGGTGGAATTGCACGAGGACAGCATGGTAATGACACTGGACGTCGACTTTCTGATCTACCGCCGTCACGGACGGCAGACAATTCCGGTACTGATGCCTCCTGAATAAGAATATCCAACTTATAAAAAATCACACTTCCCCGGAAGTGGAATTTTTTATTCCCATACGGATTTAAAGTTGAAGTAGGAGCTTTTCGGTTCGTCCGGTTCCGCGTTCGTGTAGTCGAAGAAGTCTGCGGAATTCGCAAGTTCCGGGACTGAGAAGACCACGTCCGCATACAGATAGTCAAGTCCGGTGAACGGATCCTTCCCGACAAAAAACTTATTAGTCCTGGTGTCGCGGATTTCTCCGGTCACCGGGATTTCAGCGCGAGTCATCATGAGTGGCAGGCGGCCGTAACGGTAGACCTCGACCGGCAGGGCGGATTTAGCAATCAGCGACTCGATCTCCGTCTGCTCCAGTTCCGCCCACGCCTGGACTTTCGCAAATCCGAGTCTGCGGAGTTCGCAGACGGCGAGTGAATTGCATACCGGCAGTGGATAGGACGATACGAGCTTGATGTCCTTGAGTTCTTTCAGCAGCCCGATCTGATAAACAGAAGTTATCCTGAATCGGCGGAAGCCCTTCGCATATGCTTCGTTGATTAAATCACTGAGCTCGGACATTTTCCCTTCCGGACAGAAATGGGGAAGAATGAGTTCTGCCGATGAAGAGAGGGGAACATGCCTTGCGGCATTGACTACGAACGAATTAATTTCGTTTTCCTGCATTTCGTTTGCTGTTATTTGATCTCCAGGATTCTCTGAAGAAACAGGCAGGGATGCCTGTTCTACATTATATGCAGTTGTCATTTCCCTAATGCAGTCAGTGTTTTTCAACGTCTCGTAAAACCGGAGAAAATTTTTCAAGGAAGACAAGGCGAAATCTGCGGAAGAATCCCCTGAAAGATTCTCCTCCGCCCATTTCCAGAATTCGCGCCTGACATCCTTCAGTACGCTTAGTGGAATGAAATAATTCCCGTCCACGGAGGCGTCGATTTCGCCGGGTGCCAGGATTTCCGAACTTGCCGCGGCGAATTCGCTCTTTATTTTTTCGCCGCCGAGAGGATGTTTCTGTGCTTCCGCAAGCTCAATCGCCTTTTCCCAGCAGGAAGGCGACTTTCCGCTTTTCACATCTATCCTGAAGCCCTTGCGGGAAACGGAAACATGGAAATCAATCTTCTTTTTCGGCGCCAGCGGAAGCCTTGAAACACGCCCGGTCATTTCATCGATGCTCTCGCCGATCTTATAGACGAATCCCGCCGGCAGTATTTCCCTGTCGGTATGGATGAAACAGGTTTCGCCGCTTCTCCCTTCGGTGACATGGTTTCCGTTCACTGTCATTTCGGTAACTGTCAGTGCGGTTCCTTTTTTGCCTGATTTCGCCTGGATGCGGATTCTGTCACCGAGATGGATTTTCCTTGTGAGTGCAGCGTAGAACCCGTCGTTTGCGATGTTCGCAACTTTTCCGCAGAGCATGCCGGATATGCCGCTTGTCTCCGGCCTTATCAGCTGGCGGAAAGTGTCGTCGGAGGTGAATCCCGGAAAATATTCGCGTCCGTAGGAGAGGCCGAGCAGGTCTTCCGCCTCCTGGAGGGTTTTCCTCTCATTTTCCGGAGAGGCGTCAAGCATCATCCGGTAGGCGGAAACCACGTTTTTCACATAATCCTGTTTGCGGAGACGCCCTTCAATCTTGAGTGATGAAACCCCGATCCGTTTGAGTTCCGGAATCAGTTCAAGTGAACAGAGGTCGCGTGTCGAAAAGAAATAACCCTCGTCACCGCCCTTGAAATAATTGTAGCGGCACGGCTGTTTGCATTTACCGCGGTTTCCGCTCCAGCCGCCGTGCCAGGATGAAAAGAGGCATTTGCCTGAAAGCGAACAGCAGATGGCGCCATGTATGAAGACTTCAATGTCCACAGGTGAAGCTGAGACGATGCTGTCAAGTTCAGGAACTGTCACCTGCCGTTCGAGGATGACGCGGCTGATTCCGAGGGAGGCTGCGGTTTTGACCCCTTCGCTGTTGTGTATCCCCATCTGCGTGGAGGCGTGAACTGTCAGCGTCGGAAAAAATTCCCTGATGAGGTGAAGCACCCCGAGATCCTGGATGATGACGGCGTCGGGTTTCAGTGCAACCAGTTCGGCAAGTGTTTCGGCGGCCTCCCTGATTTCGGAATCCTTTATGAGGGTGTTGAATGTCACGTAAACCTTTTTGCCGATTGAATGGGCATAGGTCAGGAGTTTGGACATTTCGTCGGCTGTGAAATTTTCGGTCCTCTCCCGTGCGTTGAATCTTTTCAGTCCGGCATAGACGGCGTCGGCGCCCGCATCAAAGGCGGTAAGCGCGGAAACAATGTTTCCGGCGGGTGCGAGAAGTTCAGGTTTAGATTTCGGGTATTTCATAAGATCCTAAAGTTAATTTGTTTACTATATCTTTGCCAGCCCTGAAAAGCATTAACTGAAAATGCGGCAATGTGAAAGAGTGAAATTATATCTCTGAGCCAACAGACATGAATTATCTAATCGGCAAGCCATCTTCCAAGATTCTTATTCACAAATGCATCGTCATTGAGATGCGGATATGATTTGCAGATCCGATCAATTTCCCTGCCCTGTCCTTGCGACAGAACCTCTTTAGGGTTCAGGCACCAGATCCCGGGAAGAAGTCCCTGACGATACAGCACCTCGTGTATGCCCGGTATGCATCCGGCAAACCCATTTGCAGAATCGAACAACGCCGCATTGCTGTCAGTCACCTCGATGTTCCTGGACAGGATTTCAGGGGGAATGTTCTCCCCGGAATCTATCAGCGCGTGGATCTCTGCCAGAAGTTCGACAGCTTTTTTCGTCCATACGCACCAATGTCCGAGAAGTCCGCCCTTGATGCGGATGCGTTTCACTTTTCCGCCGGCGCGAATCTTATATTCGCTGAGCAGGTCGACTATGATGTTGTCGTCGTTCCCGGTATACAGCGTTATCTCTTTTTCCCTGCCGGATTCGGCCAGCGCCCTGACAACATCGAAAGTCTGGTATCGGTTGAAAGGCGCCATCTTGATCGCAAGCACGTTTTCAATTTCCATGAATTTTCGCCAGAAATCGTATTGCAGAATTATTCCTCCGGTTGACGGCTGAAGATAGAATCCGATTATAGGCATGACTCCCGCGATTTTCCTGCAGTGCGCCAGCATTTGCGAAATGGAAGAACCCTTCATGGCGGCAAGGTTTAGCAGACAGGCGTCGTATCCGTTGTCTCCGGCAAATTTCGCCTCGTATTCAGCCTGTTTCGTCTTTCCGCAGACTCCGGAAACCTTCAAGATTTTTCTTTTCCTTTCCGCAGCATATTCGTCAATGAACTTGGAGGTTTGCGCCAGAACGGGTTCAAAGAGTCCGATATCGGGGTCACGTATTGCAAACTGCATGGAATGCACTCCGACTGCAATTCCGCCTGCTCCGGCATCAATGTAATACCGGCAAAGGGCCCTCTGGTATCTGGGGACAAATTTACGATTCCTGTCCAATGCCAGGGGTTGTGCCGGAATGACAACGCCTTTTCTGAATGAAGACAAAACTCCTGAATCAATATCTTTTATCTTTTTCATATCTTGTATTGATTTCCCTGTTAATTTTCCCGTCCCGGAAAAATTCTCTTACGGTGCTAGAACTTTCCATCGTTCACTTCGAAATGTGTTGGTTTGCCGAGAGATGAACCTCCGCGCATGATCCATTCGGCCTGCCAGCGGATCATATCCTCCAGTCCTATGCGGGGACGACCGAAAAGCTCAAAGGATTTTGATGCATTGTTCAGATAGCATTTATCCTGGTTCACACCCGAATAGGAAACGTCTTTCCCCATGAAATCTGCGAATTTCCCGGCGATATGTTTCACAGACACGGTTTCAGGCCCGGTGATGTTAACGGGAACCGCAGGGGAAGCGCAGTGTTCGAGGCAGCGAAGCGCATAGCAGTTGGCATCACCCTGCCAAATGATATTGAAATGCCCGACAGTGTTGCAGACAGGTTGACTGGTCCAGATCCGGCCCCCGATGTCATGGAGGACTCCATAACGCAGGTCAACGGCATAATTGAGTCTGAACAGGAGAACTTTCGTGCCGAAGGCATTCGAACAGTATTCGAAAACACGTTCGCGTCCCAGACAGGATTGGGCGTACTCTCCGACGGGTTCAGGTTTCACATCCTCTGTACAGCCGCCGTTTTTCACACTGACCAGCGGATATACGCATCCTGTCGAGAAAACAACTATCCGGCTTTCCCGGAAACAAGTTCCGACATGGGTTGGAATCATGGTATTCATCGCCCAGGTGACATTTTCAGAGCCTCCGATTCCGAATTTTCGGCCGGCCATGTAAATTATATTCTTCACTTGCGGCAGTCTTTCAACCTGTCTACGGTCTAGCAGGTCGCAGGGAATTGTTTCAATGCCGTTCTCCTCAAGCTTTCTTCGTCCTTCCTGATCGGTGAAACGGGATACCCCAATGATTTTCTTGCAAGCGCCTGCCTCCCTGACAGCATTGACAGCCTGTAGGCCGAGGGTGACTCCCATCTTGCCGCCTATTCCCAGAATCATGATGTCCCCGTCGAGACGTTTCATCATGTCTGCCAGTCCCTCGCCGGGAATTGACAGCAAAGCATCCAGAGCCTCTTCGCTTTCTATCTTATAAGGGTGTTTCATTGTTCTTGACGTTTCGGAGAGTTTAAGCGAGTATTCTCAAGATGCCAACAATGTCGG